>JAGHYP010000070.1 GCA_017743585.1 Chloroflexota bacterium | reverse complement strand
GCGGCGGCGAGCGTCAGCTGACCTTGCAACGTGCCTGCTAGCGCGATCGCGCGCTGAGTCTGACGTGCAATGCCGCCATCGCGCCAACCGGCAATGCCCGCCAAGCCGACTGCCGCCACGCACATGAACCACAATGAGAGCGCTACCGTGCCGATCAGCAGCCTGTTGCCGCAGCCGCTCGGCGGCGATTCTTCGTCATCGGGAAGCGGGGCGCGGCGCGGCCGTGTATCTTCGAGGCTTTGTGCGTCGCTCATAGCAGAACAAGGCGCTCTTGGGCAAAGGCGCTCAACGGCAGAAAGGCGCGCCCATCGTACTCGCCGAAGATGGTGATCGGCGCGCCGCCGCTCACTGCTATCAGCCGCGCGAGGCTCATCGGCTCAAGCGTTGTGATTGGTAGCGCGTCGCCATTTGAGTCAACGAGCGCAAGCGCGCCATTCTCGTAAAATGGCACGAGCTGTGCTACAAGCATTGGGAAGCGCTCCAGCCACGGGTTTGCGCTGAGCGCATCGGCATAGGCGGCGAGCGCAGCGCGCAAGGTCTGATGCGCGTGCGGTAGGTCGGTCGGGCTCGCCGCGACTGACTGGCGGCTCTTCGCCAGAGCGCGCAACGGATAGGCGCTTGGGAAGTATACGCACGCGGTCTGCAGCCACGTAGCAGGCGGAAACGAGCGGTCGAGCGACTTGCCGAGCGCCATGGGGTGCGCGTAATCAAGTAGGAGCGCCATTTTGCCCGTTTGCAAGCCGAGCAGCCAAGTGCGCTGCATCAACAGACCTTCTTCGTTCAGCTCGCTACGCCTGCCCAGCGCGAGCCATAAATCATGCGTGCCATCTTGTTGCAGTAGGTCGGCTTGCCTTTCGGTGAAGCCGACCGCTGTGCGCAAGTCGGCTTGTTGATCGGGCGGCAATTCGTCAAGGCGTGCGTAGCCCTCTGCCAGCAGGTGCAGGCGGCCGATTGCCTCGAGCAGGCGCGGCGTCCAATCAGGCTCGCGCTGCACCATGCTGCCGATAGCGGTCAATTGGCGCGCCACGCCTTGCGCCTGAGCGTCCCACAAGCGCTCGGAGATTGCTTTCCACGTCTCAGGGCAGCGGATCTCCTCGGCGCCAATGCCGCCGCGCACTAGATCGCGCAACCATTGCGCCAATGCCTGCATTCCCTCGCGCACGTTCGCTTCGCGTCTAGCTGCGCGCTGCGCCTGTTGACTGCTTTTCGTCCTCGCCATAGCGCGCTTATGGTAACGAATCGCGCCGCGTTTTGCCACGCGCCAGAGTCAGAAGACGCTCAAAAACATTTTTTGCGAGGATACGTTCAAGCGCGCGCTTGCACGAGCGTGGCATTTGCATAGGGCAGCACGGCGACGCGCTGAATGCTCGGATCGGCGTCTAGCGCTTCATACAGCGCGGCGCGCAAGCTGGCAGCGCTGCGGAGGCCGAAACGGCTCGGCTCAGGCAGATCAGTGACCCAGATCACGCGCCTATCGGCTGAGTCGCGCGCGATCTGAAAGGCTTTGTGCGGCCCGACGCGGAAGCCCTCGGCGCGGAAGCGCTCGATCACGGCGCGATTCACGTCCGCGCCGAGCGGCAAGCACAGTTCGCTCAGCCACTGCTCGTATTTGGCGCTGCCGCTGCCCTCGCTGCACGCGGCCGCCAAGATGATCGTGCCGCCAACGCGCGAAGCGTGAACAGCGTGCCCGAGCGCCTTCTGCGCCTGATAGACGTTGATATCCTTCGGATAGCCGCCTGGCGAGGCGATGATCAGGTCGTAGGGCTGTGCGACCGTCTGCTGATACACTTGGCGCACCAGCGGAATGGCAGCCCGCATCACCTCCTGCGGCTTGCCGCAGAAGACGCGCACAATTTGCTTCTGCTCGTTCAGCACTGTGTTCAGCGCCAGATGCACGCCGACAATCCGCCCCATCTCTTCGATATCTTGGCGAACGGGATTCTCTTCATAGCTGCCGAGCGTCGCGCCCGGCTCTGCCATCATGCGGTGGTTGCCGTTGATCGTATCCCAGGCCGCCAAGCCGATCACGGCGCTCTTGACGCCGCCGCTGAAGCCCGCGAGCTGATGCGGCTCAACATTGCCGACTGCGATGCGCAAGGCCGCCTCATAAAAAATCCGATTGATCGAGACGACCGTGCCGCGCGTAGTCACGCCGAGCCGCACGATGTCATGCTCGGCATCTATATCGTGGCTGATGACGCGGTAATTGTGCAGGATAGACTCTGGTAGGATGCTCGGAAACTCATCAGGCGTCATCGGACTGTGATTGCCTGTGGCGATCACCAGCGTGATGCGCTCTCTGGGGATGCCAAGGCCCTCCAAGCGCGCCAACAGCGGCGGCAAGAGCAGATCGTGCGGCACTGGTCGCGTCTTGTCGTTGATCGCAATGGCGGCGCTGCGCGCGCCTTTGAATTCCAGCCAGTCCACTTGATCGAGCGCAGCGGCGACCTCGGCGGTAGGATCGGGCGCAGGCGGCGTCCGGCGCGGATGCAGCACATCCACGCTCAGATGATCGGGCAGCTCAAGGCTGAGGTGCGTTTTGCCGTAAGGCAGGCTGATCTGCATCGGATTTCTTCATCGGGATTATCGCGTTTTCACACAGGGCAAAGCGCAGAGGCGGCACGGCTGGCTCGCTCAGGCTGCCATGCGCTCGCCCGCTGTCTTCAGCGACCACTCGCCGTGAAATTGCGGCAGGAACTCCGCGAAGGTTTCCAAGAAATCGGCTAGGATTGCGCGCGCGCGGTCAATATCGTTCATCATCGGATCGAGCAGCAGCGCTTGTAGCGCCAAGTCGCGGTCGCCGTGAACGCAAGCGTCCACCATGATGCTGCTGAGCGCCAGCTCGCGACGGCACAGCTCAGCGATGCCTGCTGGCAACGGCGGCACGTTCAAGCCGTGAATGCCCGCGCTGCTCAAAATGCCCGGCACTTCGACGATTGCGTCGTCGGGCAGGTTTGGAATCTTGCCGCGGTTGACCAAATTCAGCTGCTCGAAGTAGCGATTATCGTTGTAGGTGAGCGCTTCGATGATCTCCGGCACGCCTTCAGACTTGACGTCGCGCAGCTCGTTCACGTCGCGCTTGCCCGCCACGATATCGCGCGCTTGCTGCAAGCGACTGGCGCGGCGCTCGAGGTTCATATCCCAGTTTTGCAGCTTCAGATTGTATTTTTCCCACGGCTTGGTCAGCGGATCGTGCGTGAAGGCGAGGAATTCGCACATGTGGCTATCGCCGGCGGTCGGCATCAGCCCAAAAATCCTGAACATCTCGCGCGTGAGCGGCTCAAACGACTCGCGATAGTTCATGAAGTACTGCCGCAGCAGCGGATACATATCGCGCCCGGTCCCTTTCTCGCGGATATCGTAAATCCACGAGAAGTGATTGATGCCGGCTGCCTTCACTTCGAGATGCTCGTGAGCGCGCTTCGCCATGTGCATTGTGATCGGCACGTTGTCCGCGTCGGTATGGACGTGGAAGTCCGGCGGCACTTCGTGCGCATAGCCGTAGTGCTCTGCGAAGAGCGCGCCGAGCATCGCGTAGCCCTACTCCAGCTGATGGCACAAACCGACCATCGGCACGCTGCTGTAGCGCTGCACGCCCCACGTCAGGCGGATGAGCGGATTGGTGAAGTTCATGAAGAGCGCCTTCGGGCAGTAGCGCTCCATATCTTTGGCGATGTCCAGTATCAGCGGCATGTTGCGCGCCGTGTGCGCGAAGGCGCCCGGGCCGCTGTTCTCGGCGTAAGGCTGCCGCAAGCCGTACTTGAGCGGAATTTCCCAATCCAGCCGCCAAACCGCCTCGCGCTGCCCAACTTGCACAGTCACGATCACAAAATCCGCGCCCGGCAGCGCCTTTGTGCGCTCCGTGTAGGCATTGATGCGCATCTCGGCGCCCCACTCGCGGTTCATCACCTCTGCCAGCTGAGCCATCAGCTCAAGGTTTGGCTCGTGAACGAGCTCAGAGCCGCGCAAACGCGGACTGCGCAAGATGGTCGCCAGTGAACTCAGCCCGAAGATGGCGCTGCCTGCGCCGATCACGACAATTTTCGGTGGCTTGGGAGCTTCCATAATGGCTTCGCACACCTTGAAAGGCGTTCCAACATCGTCGCGGCTGATCATATCAGATTCGGTTGCTGAAAAAAGTGCGCTGCAACGCGGTTCTGCGCAACCTTTATCGTTGAGCGAATCGCCTTTACAATACCGTCGAGGTCTACAGCCCATGCACACGCTCTACCTGGTTCCGACGCCTATCGGCAACCTTGAAGATATCACCTTGCGCGCGCTGCGTGTGCTGCGCGAAGTGCGCCTGATCGCGGCTGAAGATACGCGCCACTCGCGCATTCTGCTCGATCACTACCAAATCAGCACGCCGCTGATCAGCTATCACGAGCATAACAAGCTGGCGCGCCTTGAAAGGCTGCGCGACGCGCTGGCGCAGGGCGACGTCGCGCTGATCTCAGATGCCGGCATGCCGACCATCTCCGATCCCGGCTACGAGCTGGTGCGCGCCGCGCTCGCCTTCGGTGCGAAGGTTGTGCCGCTGCCCGGCCCTAACGCTGCGCTGACCGCCCTGATCGGCTCAGGCTTGCCGACCGATAGCTTCCTCTTTCTCGGCTTTCCGCCGCGCCGCCCTGCCAAGCTGCGCGCGTTCTTCGCGCAATACGCCGCACTGCGCGCCACTCTGATCTGCTACGAAAGCCCTAACCGCCTTGTGGAAACTTTGCGCGCTTTGCACGAAGTGCTCGGCGAGCGGCAGGCGGTAGTGGCGCTTGAGCTGACCAAACACTTTGAAAGTTTCGCCCGCGCGCCGCTCAGCGCCCTGATCGCCGCCTTTGAAGCGGCGCCGCCGCGCGGCGAGGCGACGATCCTAGTGCAAGGCGCGCCTGAGCCGCAAGGCACGCCCTGGACGGCTGCTCAGGTGCGCGCTGCGCTGCGGCAGGCCTTGGCGCAAGGGGTTAAGCGCAGCCTCGCCGCCAAACAGATCGCCGCGCAAGCCTGCTGGGATCGTGCAGCGGTCTACGCTTTGGATGAAAACGCCGAGGACGAGGCTGACGACGCCGATTGACCGCCTGCAGCGTGCCGCAGCGAGCGGCGCTCAGCCTAGGGCGCGGCAGCGCGCCAACTACGGCCGCCGTGACCGCTCTCGGCGCCGAGAAGAGATGGCTTTTGCGCAGATCGTGACTCAGCGCGCAGCGCTTCGGCGCAACTTGCAGCAACTTCTCTCTGGCAGCGACAGTGACATGCATGAGGAATGACGGCGGCGATTTCCTAGCGCGGTCATCATCGCGCCCACTGGGCAGCCTGCTGGCTCGGCGCTGAGCAACGCGCGCGCCGAGCACCACCATTCCGCGCAATGGGGTCGTAGCTGTCTACGGGCGGGATGTGGCAGCCACGCTCATCCGCGTGGAGTACAGAGGCCTGCTGGGCTGGGTCGCCGCGTGCTGCGTGAACCTGATTGACACGCCTCTTGAGCTTTCGCCGCGCCTTGAGTGAACTGATGGATACAGCGCAATTGACTGCTAATGCGCACTGCTATAGAATGTAAGGCAGCGCCGACTGAGTGTAGGGCAGGCAGTATGAGCAGTCTTCGCGCGCAATACAAAGTGCAACTGAAAGAAGCGTACGCGCTCATCAAAGCGGAACGGCGCGCCGAAGCCTACGAGTTGATCGCGCCAATCTTAGCGCAACAACCTGATTACGTAGACGCATGGTGGCTGGCAGCGCACTCAGCGCCGACGCTGCGCGCCGCCATGCTCGCCTGCCAGAAAGTCCTCGCGCTCAAGCCCGACCACGCGCCCGCCAAGCTGATGCTTGAAGAGCTGAGTCGCCGCGCGACAATTGAAGAACGGGCGAGGATGTTAGAGCAGCCGCGCCGCCCGAAGCTGCAATCTGCCAAACCGAGCAAGGCGCTCCAAAAGGTGCTGTTGGTCGCCGCGCTGGCCGCGCTGCCGATTGCCATCTTCTTAGGCGCCGTAGTCTTCACAGGCGAGACGTTCGGTCTGCCGATAGGTCAGCTCTTCAGTTTTGAGCAAGACCTGCCAGCTTTACCGCTCATCGCCGCTGATGAATCGGGCGGGCTCGGCAGACCTTCGCCGACGATACGCGCTGGAACGCTGCCTGTTGGCGCCAAACACAGCTATCGCTTTAACGCACCGCGCGCTAACATCATCCTCCAGCTTGAAGTACATTTTCTACTGTTCAGGACAGACAAAATCCCTCGCGAAGCAGTCCGCTTGCGGCTGCCGAGCGGCTTTGTGCAGCCGCCGCGCGACTCAGCTGGAGCGCCGAACTCAATCTCGTTCTTCCTGCCCTATCCCGGCATCTACACGCTCGAGTTGATTGGCACGCCAAAGACGAAGAGCTTCTATGTGATGGGGCTGTTTCTATTTGATTTGAGCATAGATTGAGCGCAGCGACCTAGCCATTGCTCTGGCGCGCTAGGGCTGATATAATGCTAAGGTGATGTATCCCCCTGACCGGCGAGTCATGCGTTCGGCTCGCTTTGGCGGCAGAAAGGCGGCAATGGAACGCGATGAGCCTAGCAAAAGACGAAAAAGCTGAGATCTTGAAGGCATTCGGGCGGCATGAGAGGGACACTGGCTCACCTGAAGTGCAGGTTGCCATGCTCACCATGCGCATCAACCAGCTGACAGAACATTTGAAGACGCACAAGCACGACGAACATTCGCGGCGCGGCCTGCTCAAGCTGGTCGGTCAGCGGCTGCGGCACTTGAAATATTTGCATCGGCGCGATCCTGAAGCCTACAAAGCGCTCATCGAGCGGCTTGGCTTGCGCGATTACGTGCGGCGCTAACCACACAAGCGAGCAGCTGAGACCGTCTGTGCAAGGCGATCTCAGTTACGCTTTACCGGCGCACTGCGATGCGCATTTAATCTACTCGATCTACTCGAGAAGCGTTTTCGAGGAGTTATTTCCAACTTATGAGCGATGGCGAACTTTACACAAGCCATAGGTTTGTAGCTCCGCTCGGCAAGGAAGAGGTCGTGATCGAGACGGGCAAGCTCGCCATGCAGGCAGGCGGCGCGGTCACGGTGCGGCTCGGCGATACAGTCATCCTTGCCACAGCCACGATGAGCAAAAACGTGCGCGAAGGGGTTGATTTTTTCCCGTTGACGGTTGAGTATGAAGAGCGGCTATACGCAGCAGGGCGCATTCCTGGCTCGTTTTTCCGCCGCGAAGGTCGTCCAGCCGACCAAGCCATTCTGACTAGCCGCCTCACTGACCGCCCATTGCGCCCGCTTTTCCCTAAAGACCTGCGCAACGAAGTTCAGATCATCATCACAGCGCTCAGCCATGACCAAGAACATCCGACCGACGTGCTGTGCATCATCGGCGCCAGCGCCGCCCTGATGATCTCCAACATCCCTTGGGATGGGCCGGTCGGCGCTGTGCGCATTGGCTTGATCAACGGCGAGCTGGTGGTCAATCCATCCTTCTCGCAAATGGCCAATAGCGATCTCGATCTGCGCGTGGCAGGCACAAAAGATGCGATCATCATGGTCGAGTGCGGTGCAAACGAGGTAGAGGAAGCGGTAATAGTGCGCGCGCTGGCGCTGGCGCACCAAGCGATGCAGCCTGTCATCGCCATTCAAGAGGAAATGCGCGCCAAAGTGGGCAAGCCGAAGTCGGAGTACGTGCCTGCCAAGCCGAACACGGAGTTGATCGAGCGCGTGCGGGCGCGCGCCGCCAGCCAGATCGCCAGCATCATTGCGCAGTGCACCGATCGCGACGCGCGCAATGCTGAGCTTAACGACCTGCGCGACGAGCTGGTCGCGGAATACAGCGCCTCGCTAGAGGCAGCCGCCGAAGCCGCCGCTTACAGCCCGCAAGCTATCGTGGCGAGCTACGAAAACGTGGTCGCCGAAGAAGTGCGCCGTCGTATCCTTGAGGAAGGCATTCGCCCTGACGGACGAACGGCCACTGAGCTTCGTCCGCTCCATGCCGAGGTCGGCTTGCTGCCGCGCGTGCATGGCTCAGGGCTGTTTCAGCGCGGCTTGACGCAAGTCCTGAGCGTGGTGACGCTCGGCACGCCCAGCGACGTGCAGCAGCTAGATGGCCTCGATCCTGAGAACGAAAAGCGCTACATGCATCACTACAACATGCCGCCCTTCGCCAGCGGCGAGACGAGCGCCCTGCGCGGGCCGAAGCGCCGCGAGATCGGTCACGGTGCCTTGGCAGAAACAGCGCTGCGCTACGTGATTCCCAGCGAGGACGTCTTTCCGTACACCATTCGCGTGGTGAGCGAAGTCCTCTCCAGCAATGGCAGCACATCCATGGCTTCGGTTTGTGCCAGCACGCTGGCGCTGATGGACGCCGGCGTGCCGATCCGAACGCCTGTGGCAGGCGTTGCTATGGGCTTGATCAAAGAAGGCGAGCGCTACGTCATCTTGACCGATATTCAAGGTCTGGAAGATCACATCGGCGACATGGATTTCAAGGTCGCAGGCACTGCCAAGGGCATCACGGCGCTGCAGATGGACTTGAAGATCAAGGGCATCTCAGAGGCGGTGATGGGCGAGGCGCTTGAGCAAGCGCGCGTGGCACGCCTGAGGATTCTAGAAGTGATGAAGGCCGCTATCAGCGAGCCGCGCAAGCAGCTCAGCCCCTACGCGCCGCGCATGCTGGTCACCAAGATTGATGTGGACAAGATCGGCACGCTGATCGGGCCGGGCGGCAAGAACGTGCGCAGCCTGCAGGAGAAGTACGGCGTCAAGATCGATATCCAAGAAGATGGCACGGTCTACATCGCCTCCGAAGTCGGCGCTAATGCCGAGAAGGCGCTGGAGGCCGTGCATGCCATAACCGAAGAGGCTGTGCTGGGCAGCATCTACACAGGTCGCGTCACGCGCGTTGAGCCGTACGGCGCTTTTGTCGAGTTCCTGCCCAACAAAGAGGGGCTTGTCCACATCAGCCAGCTCTCGGATCGGCGCATTGAGAACATCGAAGATGAGGTTTCTGTTGGCGACGAGCTGATGGTGATGGTGACCGCCATTGATCCAACGGGCAGAGTGCGCCTGAGCCGTCAAGCAGTGCTGGAAGGCTGGACGCTTGAGGAGGCGCGCGAGCGCGATCGCGGCTTGCGTTTGAGCAGTAGCGGCAGCCATCTGAGCAGTAGCGGCAGCAGCGGGCGTCTGAGCAGCAGTGGGAGCGGGCGTCCGAGCAGCAGCGGCGGCAGTGGCGGCAGTAGTGGACGTCTGAGCAGCGGCGGCAGCAGTGGACGTCCGAGCAGTAGCGGCAGCAGCGGGCGTCTGAGCAGCAGTGGGAGCGGGCGCCCGAGCAGCAGCGGGCGCGGCAGCGGCAAGCGGTGAGCGCGCTATGCATCCCACCCTGTATATGCCGCGCGCGACGCACCCCGAGTTGACCTTCCGCGCGGTCACAGCGGCCGATCGCGACGCGCTAGAGCGCATTGCGGCGCAGACGTGGGATGGCAACGACTACTTGATGGATGTTTTTGAGACGTGGCTCGCCGATCCGGAAGGCATGTTCTACGCAGGCTGCTTGCCTGACGGCCGTCTGGCGGGCGCGGCCAAGCTGACTCGGTTTGGCGATGGCGAGTGGTGGCTGGAGGGCATCCGCGTTGATCCAACCTTGCGCGGGCAAGGCATTGGGCGCGCCATTCACGCTTACGGCGTGGCGTTGGCGGAAGCGTTGCAGCGCGCTCGCGGCGGCGCGGGCGAGGTGCGCTTCTGCACTGACCTGAGCAACGCGCCTGTGCATCGCATGGCGGCAGCTTTCCAGTTCCGCCAAGTGGCGCAGTTCTGGCGCTATAGCGCGCCCGTCTTGCCCAGCGCGGCGCGCGCCGAGACTTTCCGGCTTTGCACGCCTGAGCACTTGCCTGCTTTGCGCGCTTTTTTGAACAGCTCTCCGCATTACGCCAATGTTCAGCAAAGCGCCATCGAGGCGCGCTGGCAATGCCGCCGCCTGACCGACGCGCGCCTGCGAGACCTAGCCGCACAGGGTATGATCTGGCTTTGGCACGGCGTACACCAAGACGCGGCGCGCATAGACGGCGTGCTGATCGGCTATGTCGGCTCGCCTTGCCGCCAAATGCCGCCTGAATTCAACCTGACCTACCTCGACGCGCGAGTCGGCAGTTTGGCGTCCATTGCGCAGGCGGCGCGCGCCCTAGACGCCGCCCTTGACGTGCCAAGCGTCCGCCACATGATCCTAGCGCGCGGCGAGCGCCTTGTCGCCATCGAGCAGGCCGGCTGGCGGCGCCCGAAAGATGATAGCGGCAAAGCCTGCCTATTCAGCCGCGCCCTCAATCAGGAGAGCGTTTCTGAGAACTGAGAGACTTCGAAAGGGTTGCTGACAGAATGCCTCGCACCACAGTGAACGACCGCGCGCGCAAGGCGCGCATCCGCGAGCGCGAGATACGCCGTCTGCGTCTCCAGCTCGCCAGGCTGGAGCGGATCAGCCCTGCGCAATTGCAGGCCTTGCAGGCAGTGGCAGCTGCCGCTGAGCAGAACGCGACGCTCGCCGCTGACGCCGTGCCGTACGCTGCCGATCTGCGCAAAATGGGCGTCGTCCGCATCGTGGAGGGCAAGCTCGTGTTGAGCCGACTGGGCAAGGAATACCTCGAAGACCTCGCCGAAGGAGCGCAAGAGCAATGAGCGACGAGAAACGCCGTAATGCAGAGATCAAGCCCGAAGTCGAGATGCCGACTGAGGTCATAGCCGAGACGCAGAACTATTCGCTCTGGCTCTCACAAGACCCTGACGGCGAAATTCAATATCATCTTGAGCTTGGCTCAGGCAACGTGACCGTTCACTTCTTCCAAGAAGAGTGGGACGAGTTCGTGGCGTTCATGCGCGATATCGTGAACCGGCGCTGATGCCCACTCTTCCTGACGCCATATGGCGCGCCGCGCTGAGCGAGCTCTTGCGCCACCTGCCGCCGAGCGGTAGCGCCTTGCGCCTGCTGTATATCGGCGCGCCTGAGCAAGCAGCCGCTGTGAGCGCGCGGCGCGCTGATCTGGCTGTCTCTTATACACATCT
>JAGHYP010000069.1 GCA_017743585.1 Chloroflexota bacterium | reverse complement strand
AGCGCATCAGCCACAGCCGCGCCATCAAGCGCGCCATTCAGCAAGCGATGCGGCAAGGCGCGCAGGGCGTCAAGATCATGGTCAGCGGACGCTTGGCGGGCGCGGAAATGGCGCGCCGCGAGTGGCAGAGCGAAGGTCGCGTGCCGCGCAGCACCTTGCGCGCCTACCTCGACTACGGCGAGGCTGAAGCCTTGACAACCTACGGACGCATCGGAGTCAAAGTCTGGATTTACACAGGCGATAAGCTGCTGGAAGAAGAGTCAGCGCCGGCTGCCGCGCCGGCCGACTAGGCGCGCTACTGCATGAATAGCTGTGAATAGCTAGGGGAAACGTCTATGTTGATGCCAAAGCGGGTGAAATACCGCAAGCAAATGCGCGGGCGCATGAAAGGGCGGGCGAAGCGCGGCACTGAGGTCTACTTCGGCGACTTTGGCTTGCAAGCGCTGGAGCCGGCTTGGATCACGCAGCGCCAGATCGAGGCCGCGCGCCGCGCCATTGTGCGCTATATCAAGCGGCGCGGCCGACTGTGGATTCGTATCTTTCCCGATAAGCCTGTGACGGCAAAGCCCGCCGAGACGCGCATGGGTAAGGGCAAGGGCGCCGTTGATCATTGGGTGTGCGTCGTCAAGCCGGGGCGCATCTTATTCGAGATGGCGGGCGTTGAAGAGGAAGTTGCCCGTGAGGCGCTGCGCTTGGCAGGCTTTAAGATGCCGATCAAAACTAAGTTTGTCAAGCGAACCGATCCGATTAGCGGTCAAGAGGTGATCACGCAATGAAAGCTCGTGAATTGCGCCAATTGGAGACCAAAGAGCTGCTGGAACGCCTCGAGAAGGCGCGCGAGGAGCTCTTCCGTCTGCGCCTGAGCTGGAGCAACGGCTCGCTTGAAGACCCCAATCGGATTCGCTTCAAGCGCCATGAGATCGCGCGCATTCTGACTATCCTGCGCGAGCGCGAGCTCGCTATGGAGTTGGTGCGCAAGGAGGAACAGGGCAATGCCAAATAAGCGCCGCCGCTTGATCGGGCGCGTTTCCAGCGCCAAGATGAATAAGACAATTGTGGTGAAAGTGGACGTCGCTAAGCGGCATCCTCTCTACGACAAAGTGCTGCGCAGGACGCGCAAATACTACGCGCATGATGAGCTGAATCAAGCGCAAGAAGGCGACCTGGTGCAGATTGTCGAGAGCCGCCCGCTGAGCCGCTTGAAACGCTGGGCGCTAGAGCGCATTCTGGAGAGAGCCAACGCCGCACAGGGGACCGTCAGCGCTGTTGAGGATAAGGGCACCTGAGGGCTATGATCCAACAAGAGTCTCGTCTGAAAGTTGCCGATAACACGGGCGCGCGCGAGTTGCTCGTCATCCGCGTGCTAGGCGGCAGCAAGCGGCGCTACGGCACTGTGGGCGACGTGGTGGTCGCCACTGTCAAGCAAGCGGCGCCGCAAGGCATGGTCAAGAAGAGCGAGATCGTGCGAGCGGTCATTGTGCGGGTGGCCAAGCCCTATCGCCGCGATGACGGCTCATACATCCGCTTCGATGATAACGCGGCAGTGATCCTTGAGCCTGAAGGCGAAAACCCGCGCGGCACGCGCGTCTTCGGGCCGGTCGCCCGCGAAGTTCGCGCCAAGGGCTTCGCCAAGATCGCCGCGCTGGCGCCCGAGATGCTCTGAGAGAGGTGTACGCCATGCAACGCATTAAGAAGGGCGATACAGTCGAGGTGATCGCTGGCAAAGATATCGGGCAACGCGGCGAGGTGCTTGCTGTGTTTCCCAAGCGCGACCGCGTTGTGGTCGAGAAGGTGAACATCGTCAAGAAGCATCAGAAGCGGCGCCAGACGCGCAGCGGCGTACAGCACGGCATCATTCAGTTCGAGGCGCCGATTCACATCTCGAACGTGATGTTGGTCTGCAAGTCTTGCGATAAACGCACGCGCGTCGGCTTCCGCATCAATGAAGAAGGCAAGAAAGTACGCGTTTGCAAAAAGTGCGGGCAGGATATTGACTGATGCGCCTCAAGCAATACTATCGCGACACGGTCGTGCCGGAGCTGATGAAAGAGTTCCGCTACCGCAGCGTGATGCAAGTGCCACGCATTGTGAAAGTGGTTCTCAACATCGGCGTTGGCGAGGCGCTGGAGAACGCCAAAGCGCTGGATAGCGCCGTGGAAGATCTGACCAAGATCACAGGGCAGAAGCCTGTCATCACCCGCGCCAAGAAATCCATCGCCGCTTTCAAGCTGCGCGAAGGGCGCCCCATTGGCGTCAAAGTGACTTTGCGCAACGAGCGCATGTGGTCGTTCTTGGATCGTCTAATCAATATCGCGTTGCCGCGCACCCGTGATTTTCGCGGCGTCAGTAGCGATGCTTTCGACGGTCGCGGCAACTATACGCTTGGCCTGCGCGAGCAGCTGATCTTCCCTGAGATCGAGTACGATAAGATCGACAAGGTGCGCGGCATGGAGATCAGCATTGTGACCACTGCCAAGACCGATGAAGAAGGTCGTCGCTTGCTGAAGCTGCTGGGGATGCCGTTCCGAGAGAACTGAGGAGCGTCAGAACATGGCAAAACGATCAGTGACAGCGCGCGAGAAGCGCCGCAAGTACAAAGTGCGCGTCCGGAATCGCTGCCAGTACGTCGATCCGAGCTCGGGCAAGATTTGCGGGCGCCCACGTGGCTACATTCGCCGCTTCGGCTTGTGCCGCATTTGCTTCCGCAAGCTTGCTTTGCGGGGCGAAATTCCTGGCGTGGTCAAGGCGAGCTGGTAGGCGGCAAGAGGAGTCTGTATGGTTTCCGATCCCATTGGCGATATGTTCACGCGCATTCGCAACGCGTTGCAAGCGGGCGCAGCGACGGTCGCCATGCCTGCTTCCAAGCTGAAGGTTGGCATTGCCGAGATTCTGCTCAAGCAGGGCTACATTGAGGGATATCAAGTGAGCGAGGGCGCCAAGCCTGAGCTGACCATCACGTTGAAGTATTATGGCAAGCGCCGCGAGCGCCGCCCTGCCATCACGCACATCGCACGAGTCAGCCGCCCCAGCCGCCGCGTGTACGTCGGCAGGCGAGAGATCCCCTGGGTGCTGAGCGGCATGGGCATCGCCATCATGACCACGCCGCAAGGCTTGATGACGGGCGACGAAGCGCGCCGCCGCGGCTTGGGCGGCGAAATCATCGGCGTGGTGTGGTAGTCCCGCGCGCGCAAGAAGGATGAGGTCACGATGTCACGCATCGGCAAGCAGCCAGTCATCATTCCGCCTAAGGTGGAAGTGACGCTGGAGGCGGATAACCGCCTGACCGTGAAAGGGCCGAAGGGGCAGCTTTCCATGCAGGTGCACCCGGCCATCAAGGTGAGGAAGGAAGATGGCAAGCTGATCGTCGAGCGCTCAGATGATGAGCGGCAATCGCGCGCCCTGCACGGCTTGACGCGCGCCCTGGTGAACAACATGGTGATAGGCGTCACCACAGGCTATCGCCGCACCTTGCAGGTAGAGGGGACAGGCTATCGCGTCGAGATGAAGGGCAAGAATCTAGTGGTTTACGTCGGCTACTCACATCCGATCGAAGTGGCGCCGCCAGAGGGTATCACCTTCACAGTGGAAGAGCGCGGTGTAGTCTTCCACGTCGATGGCATTGATAAGCAGCTAGTCGGGCAAGTGGCAGCCAATATCCGTGCGCTGCGCCCGCCCGAGCCGTATCACGGCAAAGGCATTCGCTATAAAGACGAGGTGATTCGCCGCAAGGCAGGCAAAGCGGGCAAGAAGAAGTAGGAGCTATGGATAAAGCGAAAAAGAAACGCGAGGCGCGCTTGCGCCGCCACATGCGTGTGCGCAAAAAGGTCAAAGGCACGCCAGAGCGTCCGCGCTTGGTCGTCTACCGCAGCCTTGAGCATATCTACGCTCAGGTCATTGACGATACAATCGGACACACGCTCACCTCTGCCTCGACCATTGACAGGGAGGTGCGCAAGCTGCTGGGGGGCAAGAAAAAGACCGAAGAGGCGCAAATTGTCGGGCGCGTGGTCGCAGAGCGCGCCAAGAAAGCGGGCATCCAGCGAGTCGTGTTTGACCGCGGCGGCAACAAGTATCATGGGCGCGTGAAGGCGCTCGCTGATGCGGCACGTGAGGCAGGTTTGGAGTTCTAGATGACGAACAAAGGTGAGCGAAACGAGCGCATTTCGGATGCAGGGCGCAGCGGAGTTGAGCGCCGTTTGCGCCGCGAGCGCCGCGAGCGCGAAGAAGAGCGCGAGGAACTGAGCGAGCGCACAGTGGATATCAGCCGCGTCGCTAAGGTGGTGAAAGGCGGGCGGCGCTTTGCATTTCGCGCTGTGGTGGTCGCCGGCGATAAAAACGGGCACGTTGGGCTAGGCGTTGGCAAGGCACGCAGCGTGCCGGATGCCATTCGCAAAGCCAGCGAGCGAGCGCGCAAGCGCATGGTCAAGATCGAGCTGGCAGAGACAACCATTCCGCATCAAGTTGTGGCGCGGCATGGCGGCGCAATGGTCATGTTACGCCCTGCGTCACCGGGCACAGGCGTGATCGCCGGCGGCAGCGTGCGCGCCGTGCTAGAAGCAGCTGGCGTGCGCGACGTCTTGAGCAAATCGCAGGGCAGCAGCAATCTGCTCAACGTGGCAATGGCGACGCTTAAAGCGTTGCAGCAGCTCAAAAGCGTTGAGGAGGTCGCTCGTGTGCGCGGCGTCCCTATCGAGGAAGTGCAACCGTTCTGGATGCGGCGCCGTACGGAGTGAGTTCTATGGATAAGTCGAAAAGCGCTAAGAAATTGCGCATCACCTTGATCAAGAGTCCAATTGGCGCGCAGGAACGTCACAAGCTGACCGTGAAGGCGCTTGGGCTGAAGCGCCTGCACATGACGGTAGAACACCCTGATAATCCATCAGTGCGCGGCATGGTGGCGCGCGTGGCACACCTATTGAAGGTAGAGGAAGTCCAAGCATGAGATTGCACGATCTGAAGCCGGATAAGGGCGCGCGCAAGCGCAAGCGACGCGTTGGGCGCGGCATCTCGGCAGGGCAAGGCAAGACGGCAGGGCGCGGCACGAAGGGGCAAGCAGCGCGTCCAGGCGGCGTGAAAGCGCCTTACTTTGAAGGCGGCCAGTTGCCGTTTGTGCGTCGGTTGCCTTTCAAGCGCGGCTTCACCAACTTGTTCAAGATTCACTATCAAGAGGTCAATCTTGAGGCAGTGGCGCGCGCCTTTCCGCAGGGCGGCTTGGTGACGCCGAGCAAGATGCTCGAAGCCGGCTTGATTGACACGCTCGAAAAGCCTGTGGTCATCCTGGGCGAGGGAGAGCTGAGCGCCAAGACCGATATCAAGGCGCATCGCTTCTCCAAGAGCGCGCGCGCCAAGATCGAGGCGGCAGGCGGCACTGCCACTCAGCTAGAGCTGTTGCTGCGCGGCGCCCGCGCCACTATCAAGCTGCTGCCCAAAGCACGCCGTCCCAAATACCAAGAATAAGCGCAGCCACGGCTTGCCGTGCCTCGCAGCGATCTTAAAGCCATTCTGAAATTCAAAGGGCGATCCCATGCAGTTGTTAGATGCAGTTCGGAATGCTGTTCAGCTGCCCGACTTGCGCAACAGAATTCTGTTCACGATCTTCATCTTAGTCATCTATCAGTTTGCCACGCACATCCCTGTGCCGGGCGTCAACCGCGAGGCGTTGCGTGGACTGTTGGATGAAAGCGCAGGCGCGGGCTTCATTCAGGTCCTGAACTTGCTCTCAGGCGGCGCTGTGACCAACTTCAGCGTGCTGGCGAACGGCGTTTATCCGTTCATCACTGCCCAGATCATCTTGCAGTTGCTCACAGGCGTCATCCCGCGCCTGGAGCAGATCGCTAAAGAGCCGGGCGGTCGCGAGAAGATCAACCAGTACACCTACTATCTGGCGATTCCCATGGCGCTCTTGCAATCGATCGGGCAGATCAACATCATGCAGAGCTTCACGCAGGCTCCGATCATCCCCGGCTACGGCGTGAATTTCTTGCTGACCGTGCAAGTGCTGGCGACCATGACCGCAGGCACGATGTTCGCCATTTGGCTGGGCAATTTGATCACCGAAGAAGGCATCGGCAACGGGGTTTCGTTGATCATCTTCGGCGGCATTGTGGCACAAGCGCCGCGCAATGTGGGCATCTTGCTAGGCGATGAAGATTGGTGGCTTTTCAACATCGTCGCCTTCGTCCTGCTGACCGTGGTGACTGTGATCGCGATTGTGATCATCCAAGAAGGCGCGCGGCGCATTCCCGTGCAGTATGGCAAGCGCGTGCGCGGTTATAGGCAATATGGCGGCGGCTCAACCTACATTCCGCTCAAGGTCAACGCAGTCGGCATGATTCCGCTCATCTTCGCGCAGGCGGTTGTCACCTTCCCTGCCGTCATCGGCGGCATTTTCTTCAGCAATACGCCGTTCGGCAACTGGCTGCGCGATACGTTCGGCACGCGCAGCGGCTTCTGGTATTGGTTCTTCGAGTTCCTGCTGGTGGTCGGCTTCACCTACTTCTACACGGATATCATCATCCAGCAGCAGAACTTGGCTGAGAATTTGCAGCGGCAAGGCGGCTTCATTCCGGGCATCCGTCCCGGCAAGCGCACGCAGGAATACATCACGCGCGTGACGCGCCGCATCACCTTTGCAGGCGCGATGTTCTTGGGCATCGCCGCTGTCACGCCCGGCTTGATGATCATCGTAGACTACTTGCTGACAGGGCGCACAGATATCACGCGCGGCAGCAATCCCGCGCTGGTCATCGGCTCAGCAGGCTTGATCATCGTGGTCGGCGTGGTAGTGGATACAATGCGCCAGTTGGAGTCGCAGTTGGTGATGCGCAACTACGAAGGCTTCATGCGCTAAGGCATCCCCTGCATGGCGACTTACATCGTTTTGATGGGAATGCAGGGCGCAGGCAAAGGCACGCAGGCTGCTATCCTCTCCAAGCGGCTTGGCTTGCCGCACGTGACGACAGGCGGCTTATTCCGCGCTATGGAAGGGCAAGATTCCGACTTGGCGCGCGAGATTCAGGCGATCATAAAGCGCGGCGACCTTGTACCTGATCACATCACCATTGAAGTGGTGCGCCGGCGCCTTGCCGAGCCTGACGCTGCGCAAGGCGCGATCTTCGATGGCTTTCCGCGCACTTTGCCGCAGGCGCAGGCGCTTGATGAATTGCTCTCAGCGCTCGGCGGCAAGGTCTCCCTCGTGCCGCTGCTCACGCTAGATCGCGAAGAGGCAATTGCGCGTATCTCGGCGCGCTGGGAATGCACGCTTGACCCGACACACGTCTACAACCTGCGCACCAATCCGCCGAAGGTGGCGGGCATTTGCGATATTGACGGCGCGCCGCTGCGGCAACGTCCTGACGATACACCTGAGGCGGCCGCCAAGCGCATTGATACGTTCTTTGAGAAGACTGCGCCGCTGCTGGACTACTATCGCCAGCGCGGCGTGGTACACGAAGTGGACGCATCACAGAGCATTCAGGAAGTCTCAGCAGCCTTGCTCAAGCTGGTCGAGGCGCATCAGAGCGCATGATCCATCTCAAGACGGCTGAGGAAATCCTGATCATGCGCGCCGCTGGTCGGATTGTGGCAGCAGCGCACGCCGAGGCGCGCGCCATGGTCAAGCCAGGCGTCACCACAGCGCAGATTGACGAAGTGGTGGAGCGCACTATCCGCAAGCACGGCGCTATCCCGACCTTCATCGGCTACCCGCCGGGCAGCGCGCATCCTTTCCCTGCCGCTACCACCATCTCGATCAACCACGAGCTGGTGCATGGCATTCCCAGCCCGAAGCGTGTGCTGCAAGAGGGCGATATCGTCAGCATTGATTGCGCCGCGACCTACAAAGGCTTTGTAGCGGACGGCGGCTTCACAATGGGCGTTGGCAAGATCTCGCCTGAGGCGCAGCGCTTGATCGAGATCGGCGAGGAAGCCTTACGGATCGGCATTCAGAACGCCGTGCTGGGCAAGGAAACGCGCGACATCGCGATCGCCATTCAAACCTACGTCGAGAGACAAGGCTGCAGCGTGATCCGCGAATATACAGGGCACGGCGTCGGGCGTGCCCTGCACGAAGAGCCGCAAGTGCCGAATTGGTGGCCGCGCGGCCGCAAACAGCGCTCTTGGCGCAGCTACCCGTTGCAGGTCGGCATGACCTTCGCCCTGGAGCCGATGATCAGCCTTGGCAGCCCTAAGACGCGGGTGCTGGACGATCATTGGACGGTCGTGATGGCAGATGGCGCGCTCTGCACGTGGGTGGAGCACACAATTGCCGTGACCGACGGCGAGCCGCTCATTTTGACTCTGCCATGACGACTCCGTCATGAGCGCGCCGAAGCTGCAGGCGTTTTGCTTGCTCTCGCTCGGCGCCGCCTGCGAAGGCTAAGCGCAACAAACGCACCTACTGAGCCGAGCGCAGAGAATGTGAGGGCGCGCCGTTTGGCAGGTCATAACAACATCTATCTTCCTCAGAATCCTTCGCTGCTTCCACTTTCAAAGTGTCAGGGTCGTAATCGCGCAGTGAGACGGGCGCGCTAAGCGGCGGAATCGAGGCTCGCGGCATAAACGCGCTCCATTCAGATGGAAAATTCCTGCGCGTTGCGCAGGTCAGCGCAGCGTGTGTGGCTCTGCTATCTCGGCGCATGGTCGCCCACTGTGCATTGGCGAACGCTGGTTGACAAGCTATCAGCTAAATGCTATACAGTTACTGCTGCTCAGTCGCTTGCGGCACGCTCGCGCGAAGGTGCTTGGGTATGCAGGGCAAGAAACGACTCTATGTCGGCATCGTGATTGCGTTGCTGACGATCATCAGCCTTCTGACGCCGATGATCGCGTCAGCGCAGGTGGCTGTCGAAGCCCTGATCTTGTTCAGCGAAGCCATTGACTTCAAAGAGCCCGATAAACCGGGCTTGACGCTGCGCCTGTACTTCACGCCGATTGACAGCAACCGCCGCCCTGTGCTGGACGTGCCGCTGCGCTCAGGGCAGATCATCATGCTCGATCCAAACGACGGCGGGCCATACCCTGCAGAGATTCGGCCCGCCAAAGGTCCGATTGAGATCGTGCTGCTGATCGACGCGAGCGGCACAATGGCGCGCGCTTTCAACGGCTTGAAAGCTGCCGTCAATCAGTTTGTGGATGCCATGCCGCAAGAAGCGCGCTTGACGGTCATCTCCTTCAGCCACGAGTTGATCGAGCGCGTGCGCTCTACGAACGATAAAGACGCCGTCAAAAGAGCGGTCAACGCCATTCCCACGCCGCGCCGCGGCGATGGCACCTGCCTGTTCGACGCCACGCTCAGGGCAGTCGAGACGATCAATCAGATAGGGATGCCAGGGCGCCGTGCAGTGGTCGTCTTCTCTGACGGCGCGGAGTGGGCACAAGGCGGCAAGCGCGATCCGCAGACGGGCGCGCGCATCCCCTGCAGCCGCGCCAAGCTGGAGGACGTCCTCGCGCTCGCCACCAATCGGCGCTTCCGCGTGCCGATTTACACCATCGGCTACACGCCGCACGAGGAAGTTGACTTGCCTTCGCTCGAGCAAATGGCGCGCGCCACAGGCGGCACATTGGCGGTCGGAGATGATATGCCCAGCCTGTTCCGTCAGATCAACGAAGCAATCGCGGCTGTGCGCGTGGCAGAGGCAATCGTCAAGCCACAGCGCGGCGAGCGCATCGCCAGCTTGCGCCTTGTCTTGGAAAACGGTGCAGTCCTGCTTTCCAATAACGAGACCTTCTTCTCGCCTGAAGATTATTCTTTCAAGACGCCAACGCCGACCTTCACGCCAACTGCCACTTCAACGTCCAGCTTCAGCTTGAGCGCTGCCGCTTTTGACCCCGTCACTCGCGTCTTCCGCGTCGAGATACTTGGCTTGGTAACCCCTGGGGCGATTGCCGAATATCGCATCGAGCTGACCACTAGCGGCGGCACGAAAGTCAATGAGCTGATCAAGAGCGCGCCGCTTGATTCGAACATCATCGAGGTGCCGTTGCCACTCGATGCGCCGCCAGGGCGCTACAACATCCTCGTCACAGCGTTCGGGCACAATGGCGCGGTCGTTGTACGCCAGACAACGGCCGCTGAGTTCAATCCAACTGCCACGCCAACTCCATCTTTCACGCCGACTCCGCTGCCCGTCGGCGCGCAGATCAAGTCCATTCGCTACAACGATGAGGCGATCAAGGATAGCGTCACGCTCACGCTAGAGCTGTTCAGCCCTGAGCGCATTAACAACATCCGCATTGCGATCATCGACCGCGGCAACTTTGAGCGCATGGCGGTCAATGTGCCGCCTGCTCCTGAGATTTTCTTCAGCCTAGAGGGCATCGCAGCAGGCGAGTACGTCTTCAACGTGCAAGCCTTCGATAGCAACGGTCAGCAGCTTGGGCCGCTGACGCGCTTCTCCTTCGTGCATGACCGTCAGCCAACGCCGACCATCACGCCGTCGCTGACGCCAACCCCGATCATCCCAGCGGCAGTCATTCAGACAATTCGCCCTGACGTGGAGAATCGGCGCTTCTTGGTTGAGATCGCAGTGCGCAACGAGCAGCTGATCAGGCGCTATCGCTTGGAAGTGGTGGACGCCTCGACGAGCTTGAAGATCGGCAACGACCTGTTCTTCAACGTGCCGCCATACGAGCGCGTGATCGTGCCATTCGACGTGCTGCCCGGCGGCGGCACAGTTGGCGGCGAATTCCAGTTCGTGCTGCGCGGCTTGAACGAGGAGGATCGCGCGATCACTGAGCCGTCCATTTTCCAGTTCAAGGTGGTGCCGCCTCCGCCAGCGCCAACGCTCACGCCAACGCCCGAGCCAACGCCCACGCCAACGCCGACGCCTGAGCCGAGTGACCTGATCTACGTCATCGGGCGCGCTATCAATAACCCTAACCAGCGTCCGCTTGTGCTGGGCATGTTCGGCGTATTGGTGCTGAGCTTAGGCTTCCTATTCTTCGCTTTGATGCGCCGCCCCGCCAAGCCGAAGACAGGCACAAGCTTCCTCGCCGAGATGACAGGCGTTGTGAATATCCGCGAGCTAGAAGGCGCTAAGAAGCCTTCT
>JAGHYP010000068.1 GCA_017743585.1 Chloroflexota bacterium | reverse complement strand
AATCCGCTCAAGGCTGCCGCTGTAGACCACGGGCGTGCGCGCGCCGCCGGTCAGGCATTGATGCTTGTGAATGTGACCAAGCGCCACGTAATCCCACGCAGGATCGTCTAAATCGCTCAGCGAGACCGTCACATCGCTGCCCAACATCACCTCGCGCTCGCTGCCTGTCTGCGCGCCGCTGACCGTGAAGTGCCCCACCAACACGCGTGGCAGATTCTCAGGCGCTTGGCGCGCTTGCTCGGTCAGCTCGCTCAGCATCTGGCTGACCGTTGTCTGAAAGCGCTCGGTTTGTGCTTGTGAGTCCAAGGTGTGGTCGCCATCTTCGGTCAGCAGCCGCGCTTTGATGGGATACGGCACAGTGCCTACGATGGCAGCGCCGCTTTTCGTCTGGATGGTGTGCAGTTTGTATTCATCGCCTAGCAATACGCTCGGCACAGCCAGCGTCCGATAAATCTCCAAGCTGGAAGCGCGATTGACTGACGTCGCCACGTCGTGGTTGCCCAGCAACAGCACCACAGGGCAGTGATCGCTCATCTGGCGGATGCGATGCGCGAATTCGCGCTGCAAGGTCGGGTTCGGCGTGCGATTTTTGAAGGCGTCGCCCGCGAAGACGACCAAATCCACGTCGTTTCGGCGTCCGTAATCAAAAACTTCATCAAGGCGCTTCAAAAAGTCATGCACGCGGCTGCTGAAGCCTGTCTCAGGCTGCACACGACCGTAGTTTTCCATGCCCAAGTGAAGGTCTGCAAAGTGCAACATGCGAATCATGGCAAACAACTTTCACAAGGTCAGCTCTTGCGCTCTAGTGTAACAGCATCTGTGCAACCTTTGGTGGCGATCAGGAGCGCGCTCGCCCTCGCTTGGCGCGCCCTTGCCGCTGAGCCTGAGGTTGCGGCTGCATTGCTCGCTGAAATAGATTGCGCTGACGGCGCGCAGGCGTGTGGATGCGCATCGCGCCGCGCTAGACAGATCAATCCCTCACTTCAGCGCGCGTCGCGCTATAATAACGGCAACGTCCATCAACAGCATAGAACGCATTGTATGTCCAACCGAACGGATGTACAAACTTCCATCACCTCGCGCCAGCCGATGGAAGAGCTTGATTCTGTCAGCGGAATGCCCGTTGAGGAGCTCATCCGCATCGCGCGGGAGACCGCTGCGCGCATCCGCAACGAAGATCGGAAGCGCCTGCAGACGGAAGCGGCTGAGAGCCGGCAGAGCATCCAAAGCGGCGTGCCGTACTTGCTGCAGCAATTTTTCATCGGCAAGCTCGATTTGGATGAAGAGCTCAGCCGCCGTTTCCCCAATCCGCCTCTGCTCTCCTCAGCCACGTTCGAGCCGCCGCCCGGCAAGCGCGCACGGCGCGGCTTCGCCCAATTCAAGGCGCAAGATGAATTGGCGAGCTTGAGCATAGACCTGCACGGCATTGATGGCACTTTTGAGGCGGATTACGTCTACGGCGGCATGATCGCGGCGCATTTCACCTTCGGCGCCATCGCTGATGCGCAGCGCAAGCGCTTTCTTGACCTGATCAGGCGGCGGACTGGCATCAGCATTCTTTGGACGGCGAAGCGCTGGGAGCGCGATTACCTTGTGGTGAGCGTGCAGGAAGGCTTCGCGCGCATTTACGCCTTCGGAATGCATCATGTGAACGCAGCTTGCCGCCTGCCGCCTGAAATTTTCCGTCAACTGACGCACTGGCTTGCTGCATTCTGGGTCACGGACACTGAGACGACCGCCAATCGCCGCGATGTGGTAGGCGATCCGAGCTGGTGAGCTTGCGCGCTGTCTCGCAACGGGTTGTGGCACGCCCCGTGCCTCGGCGCGTGCTATAATTCCGCGCGGACTGACGGACGACCACACCCAGTCAGGAATTTTCTATGACCAGCCAACACAAGCTCTTTCAGAATGTGATCATGGCGCTGCACAAGTTCTGGGCGGAGCAAGGTTGCCTACTCTGGCAGCCGCACAATGTGCAGGTCGGCGCTGGGACGGGCAATCCTGCTACGTTTTTGCGCGTGCTTGGCAGCGAGCCATGGCGAGTCGCCTATGTGGAGCCGAGCGTGCGCCCTGATGATGGGCGCTACGGCGAGAACCCGAATCGGATGCAGAGCCATTATCAGTATCAGGTCATCCTCAAACCTGATCCAGGCAATCCGCAGGAACTCTACCTGCAAAGCCTTGAGGCGCTCGGCATTGATCTGCGCCGCCACGATGTGCGTTTCGTCGAGGACAACTGGAAATCGCCGGCGCTCGGCGCATGGGGGCTGGGCTGGGAAGTTTGGCTGGATGGGCAGGAGATCACGCAATTCACTTATTTCCAACAGAGCGGCGGCATTCGGCTTGATCCGGTCAGCGTGGAGATCACTTACGGCATCGAGCGCATCGTCCTAGCCCTGCAAGGGCGCGATGCCGTCTGGGATATCCAATGGACTGATGATATCACTTACCGCGATATCTTCCTGCAGAGCGAGATCGAGCATTGCCGCTATTACTTCGATGTGGCAGACGTGGAGACGCTCAAGCAGGTCTACGAAGCCTATGAGCGCGAGCACGCGCGGGCGCTCGAGCACGGCTTGGTAGCGCCCGCATACGACTACGTGCTGAAGTGCAGCCATCTCTTCAACGTGCTGGATGCGCGCGGCGCGATCGGCGTCACTGAGCGCGCCGCCTATTTCCGCCGCATGGCTGCCATGAGCCGCAACGTAGCAAAAGCGTACCTTGCGCAACGCGAGCAGCTCGGGCAGCCGCTCAGTCACGTCGGCAAGCATTGGCGCTACGCCGAGGAAGAGAAAGAGATAACAGTTGATACCACGGCGCTCAACGCGCCTGCTGCACCTGCTGATTTTCTGCTGGAGATAGGCACGGAAGAGCTGCCCGCCGCCGATCTGGATCAGGCTCTGGCGCAGCTGCGCCAAGCGATGCCTGGGTGGCTATCGGAGCTGCGCTTGGCGCACGAAGGGATTGAGATTCACGGCACGCCGCGCCGTTTGATCGTCTTCGTGCGCAACCTCGCGCCCAGCCAGCCCGATGAGGCGCGCCTTGTGCGCGGACCCGCCGCTAGCATCGCCTTTGACGCCGAAGGCAAGCCGACTCAAGCAGCGCTCGGCTTTGCGCGCAAGCAGGGCATCGAGCCGAGCGCGCTCAAGCCGATGCAGCTAGAAGGCGGCACATACGCAGCGGCTTACGTGCAAGTCAAGGGCAGATCAGCGCCTGAAGTGCTGAGCGAGAGCCTGCCGAGCTTGATCAGCGGCATTCGCTTCGCCGAGTCTATGCGTTGGAATAGCAGCGGCGCTGTGTTCGCGCGTCCGATCCGCTGGTTTTTAGCGCTCTTCGGCGAGCTGCCGCTCTCCTTCACCTACGCCGGGACGCAGAGCGCGCCGTTCACGCGCGGCACGCGCCCGAAAGGCTCGCCCAAGCTGCGAATCAGCTCGCCAAGCGAGTACTTCGCGGTCATGCGCAACGAGGGGGTTCTGGTCAACCCCGCCGAGCGGCGTGCCGCCATCCTCACTCAAGCGGAGCAACTGGCTGCGCAGGTCGGCGGGCGGCTGTTGCAAGACGCAGCGCTGCTGGATGAAGTCACCAACTTGGTAGAGCAACCAACGGCAATGCGCGGCACATTTCCGGCGCGCTTTTTACAGCTGCCGCGCGAGGTGCTGATCGCGGTCATGCGCAACAAGCAGCGCTACTTCGCCATTGAAGATGCAGACGGCAACTTGATGCCATATTTCATCGCCGTGCGCAACGGCGACGCTCAGTTCCTCGAAGAAGTGATACGGGGCAACGAGCATGTTTTGAATGCCCGCTTTGCCGATGCTGAGTTCTTCTTCAAAGAAGACCTGAAACGTCCGCTGGCGGCGCGCGCAGATCGGCTGAAGACGATGACCTTTCAAGAGAAGCTCGGCTCGATCTATGACAAAAATATGCGCCTGATGCGCTATGTGCAGCCGCTCGGCGCGTTGCTCGGCCTGTCAGCCGCTGAGCTGGAGATCGCTGAGCAGGCTGCTGCGCTAGCGCGCGCCGATCAAGGCACGCAGATGGTCGTTGAGATGACGGCGCTTGAGGGCGTGATGGGGCGCGAGTACGCGCTGCGCGAAGGCAAGCCGCCTGCTGTAGCACAAGCGATCTTCGAGAGCTACCTGCCGCGCAGCGCGGGCGATCAGCTGCCAGAGAGCCGCGCGGGCGCGCTATTGGCGCTCGCCGACCGCTTGGATAGCTTGGTCGGCTTGTTCGCAGTCGGCCTGGCGCCAACTGCCAGCGCCGACCCGTTCGCCCTGCGGCGCGCAGCGCTCGGCGTAGTGCAGATTCTGATCAAGCACCAGTTTGCGATCAGCCTTGCCAGCGCGCTGCCGATCTTCGCCGAGCAGCAGCCTGTTCTTGTCGAGCCGACGACCATTGAGCAAGTTCGGCAGTTCATCATCGGGCGGCTGGAGAGCCTGCTGCGCGATGAACACGGCCTGCCGCACGATGTGGTGTCGGCTGTGCTGCGCGAGCAAGGCGATACGCCATACCGCGCGCTGCTCGGCTGCCGTGAGCTGGCAGCGTGGACTGCCAAGCCTGAGTGGAGCAATATCCTCGATTCGTTTGCGCGCTGCGTGCGAATCGCGCGCGACAAGCCGCGCTACGCGCTGCGGCCTGAGCTGCTCGCGCCCGCCGAGGCGCGCCAGCTCTATGCCGCCGCCCGGGAAGCGCACGCCGCGCTCGACGCAAACGCCAATGTGGACGCTTTCCTGAGCGCCTTCGCCGCCATCGTGCCGCACATCACAACATTCTTCGATAAAGTGCTGGTGATGGATGAAGATGCGGCCGTGCGCGAGAATCGCCTTGCGCTGTTGCAATACGTTGCCGATCTGGCGCGCGGGCGCGCCGATCTAAGCCAGCTGAGCGGCTTCTGAGCTCTCCAACTCCGCCAGCAGCGTTCCGTCATCGGCGAAGCCGAGCAGCCGCGCGCCCGTGAGGGTGTTGCTGAGGACGCGCGGCGCAGTGCAGCGCACGCGCAAGAAGTTATCCGTGTAGCCGTTGTTCAAAAAGCCTTGCGGCGTGGCGCCGCTGACCGCTTCCCAGAGCACAGGTCGCGTTTGGCCGATGAAGCGCTCGGCAAAGCGGCGCGCTGATCGCTCTCCGAGCGCGATCAGGGTCTCGGCGCGCGCGCGCTTGACCGCCTCAGGCACTTGATTTGACATCCGCGCGGCGGGCGTGCCCTCGCGCGGGCTGTAGCGGAAGACGTGCAGCGCGGCAAAGTCAATCTCTTCAATGAAAGCGCGGCTGATGGCGAATTCCTCATCTGTCTCGCCTGGAAAGCCGACGATCACATCTGTGGCGATGGCGGCATCGGGCATGATGGTGCGAATCTCAGCGATCAGCGCGCGGAAAGCCGCCTGCGATGTGCGCCGCGCCATGCGCTTGAGCGTGGCATCGCAGCCGCTCTGCAGCGGCAAATGCAGATGACGGCACAAGCGCCGATCTTCCCACAAGTTGAATAGCTCGCGCGGCAAGCCCCACGGCTCAAGCGAGGAGAGGCGCAGGCGCGGCACGTCAGTCTCGCTCAACAGCGCGCGCAGCAGGTGGAGCAACGCATCGCGCTGACCGAGATCGTGACCGTAACTGCTCAGGTGAACGCCTGTCAGCACCAATTCCTGATAGCCGAGCCTAGTCAGCATCTGCGCTTCTGCCACGATCTCAGCCAGTGAGCGGCTTCTGCCTTTGCCGCGCGCCACGCGCGTGATGCAGAACGTACAGTGCTGATCGCAGCCATCTTGCACCTTCAGGAAAGCGCGCGTCCTGCCGCCCGCGCCGAGCAAGGCCTGCCGCGCGATTGGCTCAAGATCAAATGGCTGGACGGCTGCCAACGGCTCGCCTGTGACAATCGAGCGCAACGACTCCTTGGCGTGATTGTCCACAACGTATGCCACGCCCGCCATCTGACGGACTGCTTCAGGCGCTAAGTGTGCGTAGCAGCCTGTCACAGCGATCGGCGCGTTCGGATTGGCGCGATGCAAGCGATTGATGCTCTGACGGCTGCTGCGCACTGCTTCTTGCGTCACAGCGCAAGTGTTGACGATCATCAAATCCGCTTCAGCAGGCGAGTCGGTCAACGCGTCGCCATGTGCGAGGAACTGGCGCGCCAAGCTATCCATCTCGCTCTGATTCAGGCGGCAGCCAACTGCCTTCAGGAGAACTTTCATCGCACAGCTTCAGCGCTATCGCTCACAGATCTCACAGATAAGGTCAGGTAAAGCACGGGCTCAACGCCTTGCCCTAAATCTAGCAAAAGCGTGCGATCGTGGCGAAACCCGAGCCGTTGATAGAGCGCCAGAGCGCGCACGTTGCGCTGCGCCACGCCGATCTCAATCACAGGGCGCTGCGCCGCGCCGAGCGCGATCAGATGCTTGAGCAGCGCCGTGCCGATGCCGCGCCCGCGTTGTGCTTGCGTCACGCTCAGATCGCTGATCTCAGCCACGCGCCGCCACAGCGTGAGCTGCCCGAAACCGACCACTTGCGCGTCCAGGGTCGCCACAACGCCTACACTGCGCTTGCCTGCCGCAACGCGCGCCAGCATCTCATGAACTCGCTCAGGCGCAACTTGTGGAAAACAAGCGCGCCTGACCGCCTCGGCGTCTGTCTCTACATATGGACGCAGCGCCAAGCCTTCCAGCATCACATCCTCTCAGAGGGCGCCGCGAGGACAGCTGGCAGCAGTTGTTCCTCGCGCGAGACCATGAGCATCTCGAGCATCTCGTTCCGCGAATTGAATGGTCCTGAATTCTAGCGCGTCTCGTCCCTCGCGCAACAGCGGCCTTGCGATTTTGCGCTTGCGCGGCGCGCCAAAGGCGAGCTTCAATTGACTCGGCGCCCGCTTGGCTTGCTCGCAGGCTGCTCGCGCCAGCTGGACGTAGCGCGGCGCGATTTCAATGCCGCAATACCGATTAGCGCCATGCCTTGAGGTCACTGCCTGCGCGAGCGACTGATCGGGATTGCGCAGTTGACCGCCGCGCGTCTGCGCGAGCTGCGCACAGTCTTTTGACCATCTGGAGTGCTATTGAGTGCTATTGCCTGGCCATGTCTGCTCCTGAGCTGCCTGTATCGCCGCTCTTCTCGCGGCGTGCGCACTTGATCGCCATCGGCGCTGCGGCGCTTGTCCTCGCCTTGTGGTTGCTCGGCACGCCTGATGGCGTGCTAGGCAAGGCGGCTGCCATTGGCTACGCCATCTGTCACCAAATTGCCGAGCGCACTTTTCCGATTGACCCTGACGCCGCGCTTCTGATGCCGCTCTGCGCGCGCTGCACAGGCATTTACCTAGGCGTGCTGCTCAGCTGCTTGCTATTGATCGCGCGCGGCAGATTGCGCAGCTATCGCTTTCCGCCGCCGCCAATTGTGCTGATCTTGCTCGGCTTCATCGGCGTGCTGGGCATAGATGGCACGAATAGTTACCTGACCCTCTTTCCCGGCTATCAGCCGCTCTATCCGCCGAGCAACCTGCTGCGCTTGCTGACGGGCTTGCTGACGGGCATCGCTGTGGCGCACTTGGTGGTGCCGTTTTTCAACAGCACAATCTGGGCGCAGCCGCGACCGACGCGCAGCTTGGACGGCGCGCGCGATCTATTGGCAACCTGCGGCCTGGCGGGCATCGTAGCGCTTTTGGTGCTGAGCAGACGGCCGCTGATCTTGTGGGTTCTGGGCATCTTGAGCAGCCTGAGCGTGGTGGCGCTGCTGAGCGCAATCGGCGCCGCGCTGTTTGTCTCCGTCTTGCGCCGCGAGCGGCAAGCGCAGACTTGGCGCGACGCGATCGCGCCATTCGCAGCGGGCTTCACGCTCGCCATGCTTCAGCTGAGCGCGATCGCCGCCGTGCGCTTCGCCTTGACAGGCACTTGGAGCGGCTTTGTGATCAACTGAGCTTGCCGAGCTGCACGTCAGCCGATCGAGAGCGCGAACGGCGCGTCGCCGCGCGCAATACGCGCCTTCAGATCGTCCACAGCGGCGAGCGCCGCGCGTTGCGTCGCCGCGTCCAGCGGCAACTCAGCGAATTCATCTTGATCCAACACCAGCACGTCGCCGACGGGACTCACCCAAACGTCCAGCCCAAGATCGAACCACAAGATGCTCTCTGCATCTATTACAGCGGGTCGCGCGATGTTGCAATACCAACCTTTGAGATGTCCGCCGCGCACATCGTACAGCTCAAAGACGTTGTACCAGCGATCCGTGTAGAAATGCTCGATCATCCGATCGCCTGTCCGAAAGGTGACGTATGGCAATGGCAAGTCGGGGCGGCTGAAAAATGCCTCGATCTGTATCCACGTCTCGCTGCGCGCGATGACTCGCCCGCGATAGTGCATCGCTTCGCTTCCATCGGGCAGAATTTTGCGCACTGTGATATACGCCTCGCTCATGGCGATGCTTGCTCGCAAGTGATTCGGTACAGGACGAGCGGCGTGCGCGCGATTGGCTGCAGGCGCGCGCCTGCAGCGTTCAGCACGGCAAGCCAACGCCAAGCGGCAGCCTCAGGCGCCGCAAAGTAGCTCGGCGTCGGCAGGCGGCACACATCGCGGCTGAGCCACTCAGCCGAAGGATACCAAACGAGCTGCGCGCGCGGCGAATCGCCTAGATAGTAGCGCAGCTCCCAGCTCAGCCAGTGATCGTAGACAATTGGCGCGCCATCCAGCGCGTTGATGTGCGCCGCCAGCTGGTCCACGCCGTGATAGAACGCGCTTTGGACGCCGATGCCATGTTCGTTGCGCGCTGTGCGCAGCGCAAACGGCACGATCAGGGCGAAGACCAGCAACACAGCCAACCGGCTGCGCCAACCTGCCATGCCATAGGCGATCAAGAGCGCAGTCAGCGGCATGAGCGGCAACAAATAGCGATCGTACATCGGAAAGGCTATCAGCCAGTAAGCCAGCAGCGTGATGAGCAAGCCGCAAGCGCCGATCAGCGCGCTGACCGACGCGCGAGTCGCTCGCTGCAGCGCGCGCCACACGCCGTAGATGACGAGCGCGAGCAACGGCGCGAAGCCGACGCTCTCGCTGTACAGCGTCAGCCAGCGCGCCAGACGCGGCAGCACTTCATCGGAGCGAATCAAGCGCAGCGCGCCCGGATTGACAATGCCGAGTGTCCAGAAGTCCACAGGGGCCGCGCGCGCCGCGCTCCACATTGCTAGCGCGATGATGACGGCGCAGATCGGCGCGCTGAAGCGTGCGAGGTCGCTCGCGCGCAGCCTTCGCAGGGCAGCCGCGCCAAGCAGCGCGTAAATCGGCAAAAACTGCAGCGCGCTCTGCTTGGTGGCGACCGCACATGCCGCGAAAATGCCCGCCCAGAGCGAATGCCCGCGGCTGAGCGTCAGAGCGCACAGCAAGCAGCACAGCGTGAGCAGCGGATCGTGAAAAGCCGTGCCGCTAAAGGCGAGATCGAACGGCGAGAGCGCCATGATTGCCATGCCGATCAAGGCGGCGCGCTCATTCAGCAAGCGACGCAGCAAGGCATAGCAAGCAGCCACGCCGAGCAGGCTGAAGTAAAAGGCAGGCAGGCGCGCTGTGAACTCATGCTCTCCAAGCGCGCTGAAGCTGAGCGCGTTCACAAACAGGCCGAGCGGCGGCTTATCCAGCGGCGCATCGCTCAGCAACAGGTCGCCGTAGCGCGCCATGCGCCGCGCGTAGGTCGCGTAGAGCGCTTCATCGGGGTGGAAGCGCACATCATGCCCTAGCACAGCCGCGCGCAGCGCGGCTGCTATCAGGAGCAAAGCGATCAGTCGGTGAAGCGGTAGCGCAGCAGCGTCCAAGCGGCGATCGGCGCGTCCGTCCACCTGATTTTCTTACCTTCGTGCCACTCGCGCCCGTTGTAGCTGATCGGCACTTCGTAAATGCGGTAGCCGCGCTTTAGCACTTTCGCTGTGATCTCAGGCTCGAACTCAAAGCGGCGCGCGCGCAGCTTGATGCCTTGCACCACCTCAGCGCAGAAGACCTTGTAGCACGTCTCCATATCGCTCAGGATCGTGTTGTAAAGGACGTTTGTGAGCAGCGTGAGCAGCTTATTGGCGACCATGTTCCAGAAGAACATCGTCTTGCGCGGGCCGCCTAAGAAGCGCGAGCCATACACAACCTTGGCGCGTTTCTCCTGAATTGGCTTGAGCAGCGCAGGATAATCGCGCGGATCGTATTCGAGATCGGCGTCTTGGATCAAGAAGACATCGCCTCTGGCCGCTGCAAAGCCTGTGCGAACTGCCGCGCCCTTGCCCTGATTGCGATCGTGATAGATGATGCGCACTTGCGGATCAGGTGGCAGAGCAGCGAGGATGTCGCGCGTGCCATCGGTCGAGCCGTCATCCACAACGATGATCTCATAAGCGAGATTGACCGCTTTCACGGCTGCCAGAATCTGCTCGATCGTGGCGCGCTCGTTATAGCAAGGGATGATCACAGAGAGCTTCAACTAGGCGTCCACCTTCTTGCAAAGTAGCGTGCTGAGTATAGCCGAGCCTCTCGGCTTTGGCTACAGTCGCGGCCTTGGGCAGGAAAATAGCCTGTCATCTGCGTGAAAGGCGGGGCAGAGCTAGAGCTCTCCGCGCTTTTCGGTTAAAATACGCATTGTGAACATCCGTTTTGGCTGAGCAAGAAGGCGTCATCATGTCGGGGGCACGTCCGTGTCTGGTCATCATTGATGGGCACGCCGTTGCGCATCGCTACTATCACGGCAATCAGCGCGCGCTGACCACATCGAGCGGCGAGCCGACCAACGCCACGTTCGGCTTTGCGCGCGCCCTGCTCAGCATCCTGAACAGTCCAACGCCGCCGCAATACCTCGCGGTCGCCTTCGATCAAGGGCTGAGCGGGCGCGAGAACCTCTTCCCTGCTTACAAAAGCCAGCGCGCTGAGATGGAAGCCTCGCTCGCCTTTCAGCTCGGACGCATCCGTCAGCTGGTCGAGGCGTTCAACATCCCGATCTTAGAGCGCGAAGGCTTCGAAGCAGACGATGTGATCGGCTCGATCGCGCGCCAAGCCAACGCGCAAGGCGTGCAAGTTCACATCGTCACTGGCGACCAAGACTTGTTCCAGTTGGTGAACGACCTGACCACGCTTGAGCTACCCGATCGCAACGACGTAGCGCGCGCTGCCGCC
>JAGHYP010000067.1 GCA_017743585.1 Chloroflexota bacterium | reverse complement strand
GTCTCGCCCACAAACTCGTGACCTAACACGCCCGTGAAGCCCATGTAGCCGCGCGTTAGCTCAAGATCAGTGTGGCAAATGCCCGCTAGCCGCAATTGGATGAGCGCCTCGCCCGCTTCGGGCTCGGGCTCAGGCAGATCGTGGCGCAGCGTCAGCGTCCTCTCAAAATACAACCCGCGCAACTCGTCTCATCCTCTCGCTACGTTGTGTAGGTGTAAAAGCCGCGCCCTGTTTTGCGCCCGTAGTAACCTGCCGCCACCATCTTGCGCAAAAGCGGACACGGGCGATATTTATCCTCGCCCAGCTCGCTGTGCAACACTTCCAAGATGGCAAGACAGACATCCAGCCCAATGAAATCGGCGAGCGCGAGCGGGCCCATGGGATGGTTCATGCCCAGCTTCATCACGCCGTCAATGGCTTCTGCCGTGCCAACGCCTTCCATCAGGCAGAAGATCGCCTCATTGATCATCGGCATCAGGATGCGGTTGGAGATGAAGCCTGGCGAGTCGTTCGCCTCAAGCGCCGTCTTGCCCATGGCGCGGCACACCTCAAGCGCCACAGCGACCGTCTCCGCGCTCGTATCCAAGCCGCGGACCAGCTCGACCAACGGCATGAGCGGCACAGGGTTCATGAAGTGCATCCCGATCACCTGACTTGGCCGTTTGGTGGCAGCCGCGAGGCTGGTGATCGAGATCGAGGATGTGTTGGAAGCCAACAGCGCGCTCGGCTTCGCCAGTGCATCCAACTCGGCGAACAGCTTGAGCTTCAGCGGCTTATTCTCAGTAACAGCCTCGATGATCAGGTCGGCCTCTGCCGCCAGCGCCAGGTCTGTGCCGCTGACTATGCCTTCTAGCGCATTTTGGCGCGCCGTCTCATCTATTTTGCCCTTGCTGAAGAGCTTCTCCACGCTCTGTTGTATGCTCTGCTTGGCGCGCGTCAGCGCCTCAGCGCTGATATCAATCAACGTCGTGTGGAAGCCGCTGGTCGCGCTCACTTGGGCGATGCCGCTGCCCATCGTGCCCGCGCCGATCACGGCAACCCGCTCTACTTTGGTCAAACTCATCTGTGAAAATCCTCTCACAGCCAATTATAGCGAGCGCCTCCCAAAAAGCGCGCTGTTGAGCAAGGTGCAAACTTGGGGCGGGCGGGAAAGCTACAATTTCCCCGCTGAAGACTGCGCAGCTGTTTCACGCCGGCACTCCAAAAAACCTGCCTGCTTTTGAGCATAGCTCGCTAAAATACTGGCGCGATAACACGCCTTGAGTTCTGCGCGGTAAACGTGAGACGTCTCATCGGCCTGATCGCCGTGCTTGTGGGAATAGGCGCCCTTGCGTTGCTCATCGCCCTGCTGATGAGGCGCTATGCTGATGAGCAAGCGCGGCAGCTGGCACGAGCGGCTGGCACAAGCGTAGCTTTGCAGGCCGCGTTGCTCACGCCGCCTGCCTCTGAGACGCCGACGCGCACGCCGCTGACGTTGCCGCCAACTTGGACGCCGACCTATACGCACACCGCCAGCCCGACCTTCACCATCAGTCCGACGCGCACGCCGAGCGCCACGCGCACGCCAACGCGCACACGCACCTTCACGCCGAGCGCGACCTTCACGGCGACGCGCACTTTCACGCCGAGTCACACGCCGAGCATCACGCTCACGCCGAGTATCACGCCGCTGCCCACAGATACGCCGCTGCCGCCCACGCCTGAGCCGGGCGCAATGCCGCCTATTGAACTCGGCGCATACGATCTGTTCAATATTTTGCTGATCGGTAGCGATAAACGCCCGAGAGTAGCAGGCTACCGCACCGATGCGCTCGTGATTGTCAGCGTGAATCGCACGGTAGGCAGTGTCAGCTTGCTCTCGTTGCCGCGTGACCTATACGTATACATCCCCGGGCACGGCTATGATCGCATCAATGCCGCTGCTCTGTGGGGCGATCTTTACAAGCTGAACGGCGGCGGCATCGGGACGCTTATCGCCGCAGTGCGCTACAACTTTGGCATTCGGATCGACCGCTTCGCACAGGTGAACTTCGACGGCTTCAAAGCGATCATCGATCGGCTCGGCGGAATTGAGATCGCCGTAGATTGTCCAATCACAGATTACCGCTTGCGGAAAGGCGCCGATCCGAATGTGCTGGCGAATTACCAGCTGTTCACGCTCGAAGCCGGCGTGCATCACATGGACGGCGCTTTTGCGCTATGGTATGTGCGCTCGCGCAATGGCACGAGCGACTTCGACCGCAATCGCCGCCAGCAAGCGATGCTGCGCGCTATCTTTCAGGCGCTGCGCGAGCGCGGCCAGTTGGAGCAATTGCCTGCGCTCTGGCACGACCTGACCGAGATCGTGAAGACAGACCTGACGCTCGGCGATCTGCTCAGCTTGTTGCCGATCGCGCTCAACTTGAATAACTGGTCGCTGCGCAGCTACTTCATCAGTCCGCAACAAGTATCGAGCTGGCAAACGCCGCAAGGCGCAGCCGTGCTTGTGCCAAACCGCGAGGCGATCCGCGCTGAGCTAATCAAGTTCCTCACGCCGCCCCCTGCCAACGCGCTCACGCGCGAGCGACCGACCGTGGCGATTTACAACGGCAGCGGACGCGCTGATTGGGATCGTGTAGCGGCTGAGCGCTTGGCTTGGGAGGGTTTTACGCCGCAAGCGATGGGCGAGAGCGAGCGCATCGCCGCCACGCGCGTCTATGACCATACAGGCGGCGCCAAACCCGGCAGCTTGCGCTTGTTGCTACGCGCGCTCAACCTGAGCCCTAGGAACGTGATTGAACGGCCCGATCCAAATGCCGATACTGACTTCAAAGTGGTGCTTGGCGCAAACTACAACGCCTGCACCTTCAACCGTCACGGCACAAACTTGCCCTGAAGCGCTCAAGCCTCTCGGCGAGCGCCTGCCCAGTCACTAGAGAGCCCGCAGCGCGCCGTCTCCCCTCAAGTACGCCGCGCAAATGCATCGCTCGCTGTGCTAAAAGCATGACATCTAGGAGCACAACATGGACTCACTCGCCCTTCTGGTGCGAGCGAGTCCACTTGTTCCCCTGCCTAAGAGCGGCGTCTCTCACAGAATCTGCGCAGCGAGGCTCTGTAGGTTGCTGCGGACGCTGCCATCTACCACGTTCTCGCCCGAGCGCAAGATCAAGCCGCCCAGGATGCTCGGATCAGTGCGGAAAGAGATGTTGCGCGCGCCTGTCTCTACCTTGATCCTCTCTTGCTCGGCGGGCGTCAGCGGCAAGGCGCTGATGACCTCGATATCGCCGCCCATGCCGCGCGCTTGCGCAGGCATGTGAACTAGAAAGTCGTTCACAATAGCCTGTGCGCGCTGCTCATCAAGGCTGCCGACCAGACGCTCCGCAGCTGCAATAGCGATGCGCACCACTTGATCGCGCATCCCTGCCAGGATGCTATCGCGCTCGGCGAGCGCCTCTTCGCGCGCTTTGGCGCGGATCGATTCCGCTTCGCGTTTGGCTTGCTCGAGCAGCGCGCGAGCCTGTTCCTCGCCGCGAGCGCGCGCCTCTTCCACCAACCGATTCGCCTCGATGCGGCGCTGCTCCATGAGCTTATCTGCCTCGCGGCTGGCCTCAGCAAGGCGCTGCTCAGCGGCCCGCGCGTCCTCCAGCCCTTTGGCGATGCGCTCGCGGCGCGTCTCCAGCGCTCTCACCATCGGCCGCCAGACCAGCACCCACAAGATCAGCGCTACGACGATGAAATTGACGATCTGCGCGAGCAGAAACCCACTGTTGATGCCTAGACGCTCCAACGTGACCCTCCCCGCACTGCGCTGAACTAGACGAACAGGGCGATGAGCGCCACCACGAGCGCGTAGATGGCGATAGCTTCGGTGAAGACGATGCCTAGGATCATGTTGGTCTGAATGATGCCTGCCGCATCGGGGTTACGACCAATTGCCTGCAGCGCACCGTTGACCAGCAAGCCTACGCCAATGCCCGGCCCGAACGCGCCAAGCATTGCCAAGCCCGCAGCGAGAAACTTCAAACCTGCATCCGTCATTACGCGATTTTCCTTTCCGTGTGCGTACTTTGCGAATGATTTTGGCTTTCGCGACTGTTGCGCGACTGCTGTTATCACCTCAACCTAGTGATGTCCACCTGAGCCATGAGCATGCTTGCCATGCTCTTCATCGCCATGGTGTACAACTGCCTGCGAAGCGTAGATGATCGTCAAGATGGCGAAGACGTACGCTTGAATGCCGCCGACGAACAGCTCCAAGAAGTAAATCGGCACGGGCAGTAGCACTGCGATCAGGAAGCTGAAGACGATCAGCAACACGCCGCCTGCGAAAACCGAGCCGAAGAGACGAAAGGTCAGCGAGACAATCCGCGAGAGCTCCGAGATGATCTCGATCAAGCCCACTAGGAAGTCAATTGCGCCAAGCGGCTTCTTGCTCAGCTTGCCCAGCGCGGGCAAGTTGATGAACTTGAAGAAGTAAGCCCCGCCGAGCGCTTGCACGCCCCAGACCTGTACCATAAACACCACGACCAGCGCCAAGCCGATTGGCAAGTTCAGGTCGGTCGTCACGCCGCGGAAGAACGGCACGAGCGTGAAGAGATCGGGATCAGCCGCCTCGATCTTCTTCTTCGCCGCTTCCAGTTTTTCTTCTTCCGTCTTGAGCTGCGCCTTCTCTTCAGCTGTCAGCACTTTGAGCATCAGCTTGTTGTGATACTCCTTGCGCGCCTTGGCTTCTTTCTCGGCGTCCCATTGCTCGCCCTTCGCCTCAGCGGCGGCGCGCTTCTCGGCTATGGCGCGATCTTCCATCGCTTGGGCGAGCGGCGCTTTGCCCCATTCGTACTTCTCTTCGCAGTGGAGCGTATTGGCGCGCACTGCCTTTTGACCCGCGCGCTCGCTCAGGTTGAAGATGCCATCGCCGTCGTTATCGCTGTTGAAGAGCGTCAGGATGCCTGCCGGCTGCCCTTGTGCGTTCAAGCCGCCGACGCGATAGCCCGGCTGACCGGGCGCCTCAGGATCGGTATCTGGCGCGAAGACGTTGTACTCAGCGCAGACCGTCAGACCGACTGACTCGAAGCCGGGCACCAGCTTGATCCAGTTGCCGATCAGGAGCAGCATGAAAATCGACGCTGCGATCGGGAAGACTGCGCGCGTCCGCTTGCCAAGCAGGTTATACGCCTGATTGTAGAGAAACTCGCCGATCAGCTCGACGAAGTTCGTCAGGCCGCGCGGCACAAAGCGATCAGGGCTGGCGCTGCGGTAAGCGCGCCCGACCACAATCGCTACCGCGATCAGCAGCGCATCTACCAGCAGCAGCGAAGTCATGGTGTTGGTGAAGTCAAAGCCGGGCAGGATATTGCCCACAAGCACTTCGGCAGGCAGCGAGATAACAGGCAACGCCACACCTGCGCCAATCGAGGGCAGGAAAGTGAAGGGCACCCATACGCAGAAGATCGCCACGAAGGCGACGAGACCGACGAAGATGATGAAGCCGCGCGCTGCAGCGCTCATGTCAGCCTCTCCGTAGCGCGGTGAGAGAACAGCAATTCGCTAATCAAAAAAGACCTCCTTTGGTTGTGATGAGTCAGCTTACGCTTAGAGCCACCTTGAAGGCAGTCAGCCGCTATCTCTGGCTTGTGGCGCGCTCGCAGCACTTGAGTCGGGCTGCAGCGGGAAAGTGCGCGCTATCAGCTTGCGCGTCAGCCATACCGCCGATGCGAGATTCAAAGGCGCGCCTGATGCCGCGCACACCAGCGTCGCAATGCGCCGCTCATTGCCCAGCAGAGCATCCAGCCACAGACCGAGCAAGAGCGAGACAACCGCTAGAATGGCCATGTAGCAGCCCATCGCGCCTGCAATGCCAAACGCGATTTGCAATGAGTTGCGCGATGGCGCCATCTTTTGAGCCTGCCTTGTTTGCGTAATCTTTTGCGCAATCTGTCACAAGCCTAGCGAAAGCGCTGCGCTTTGTCAAGGCATACGGAGCGAAGCAGCGAAGTCTGCCTAACGTTTCGAGTATGCCACCTAGCGCCTTGACGGAATTATAGCGCGGCGTGCTACATCCGCGATTGTAGAGAGCGAAAGTGCGCTGCCTTGATTTGGATTCCCGCTCAACGCGGGCGTCGCAAGCTGCTGATGAGCAAGCCGCCCAAGCCGAGCGCGCCCAGCGCGAGAATCAGCACGATGGGCGGGATGCCGCCGCCATTGACCACAGCCGATGTGCGCGCGGGCAAGGTCGCCTCAGCGTACGGCGGTGGATAAGTGAACGTTGGCAGCGGCGCGCTTGTCGGCAGGGCCTCTGGCGCTGCCGACAGCGTGAAGACACCTGTCGCCTGCGCTTGTAGCGCGGTCGCTGTCTGTGGTGCGCCCGGCGTCGCCGTCAAAAAATCAGCTGTCTGCTGCGCAGCGGCGGTCTGCAGGTTAGGCGTCGGCACTGCGATCGGGTCAACAGGCGGCAAGGATTCGAAATCGCCGCCGCTCAACCGCACCACTTCGCGGTAGACCCATGCCAAGCCTCTTGGAGCGCGCTCGAATTGAATCTGAATCCACTCCCCGTATCGTCCGCGCGCTGCGTAGAACTGACCAGGCAGGGCTTTAGCCAAAATTTGCGCGTCAAGGCTTGGCGCCGTGCGAATGTTCGCCTCAATGCGCGCCTCAACGCGGATCAAGCCCATGTTCACGGTTGGCGTGCGCGTCGGCGTAGCGGTCTGCGTCGCCTCAAGGCGCGGCGTGACGGTCGGGATGAAGAGCGGCACGGCGGTCGGCGCGCCTTGCGCGCGCAAAGTGTGCAAGATAGGGGCGCGCAAGGCGATCAAAGCGCCTAAAAGCGTTGCACCTATCAGAAAGACGCGCTCGAAGCGTTTCATCCAGCGCCCTGATAACCCGAATACACCTGCGATGAGTCTGGATTGCAGCGCATCTCGATTAATGCCTCTGCGAGATGCAATTCCCTCGAAGTACGCAGCCGGGAGAATTTGGATAGTGTCAAGTCGAGAGCGCGGTCGGCGCCTTCCTTCACCTTGCCGGTCGCCGGTTAGGGCGGCAGCCAGCCGAAAGGCGGCTCATCTTCGTCATCAGGCAACGCCTCTGAGCACGCCTGTGCGCTCAAGCGTTGACTCTGCCGAAGTCGCCGCTCTGCTGCTCTCCCAAGCCGGCGCAGTTGTGCAGGACCAATCAAGCGATTCTTGAAGTTATCGGCTGAGAGCGCAAGGTGCGCAATGGCGCGCGCCGCCAGCTCCGCCATCAGCGGACGCGCATTGCTGAGCGGCAAGCCGATGATGGGCAACGCGCCAAAAAAACTGAGCAGCAGTCCTAGCAAACTGCGCGGCTCGTTCGGTGCGTAGAGCGGCGGCGCGTGAATGATCGTCCACGCCAGACCGCACCTCTGCACGTAGCGTTCTGCCTCGCGCTTCGCCTCTAGATAGCCGCTCGGCATGCAGGCAGCTGCTGCCGCGCTCAGAAGCAAGAAGTGCGGAACGCCGTCGTTGACCGCCATTTGCGCCACGTTGCGCGCTGAGACGAAGTTCAAGTGGCGGAAAGTCAGCCCGCGCGATGGAACTTGCCGCATGCCGCCGACCAGATGAACGACGACGCCGTGTCCGCGTCCGCGTCCGCGCAAACTGGCAGGATTCCAAACATCGCCATGCACCACTTGCACGCTAGCGCGTAAGGCGCCCAGCTTTTCTTCCTGATCTGCGCGCACCAGCGCCGTGACCTGCGCGCCTTCATCCAAGAGCGCGCGCACCACGCGAAAGCCGAGAAAGCCCGTGCCACCTGCCACAAAAATCCGCGAACGGTCGCGAACTGGCACTGCGCCTCAGAATTTCCAGCTCTTGAGCTGCTCAATCATCGGATAAGCAGTCATATCCAGATGGACAGGCGTGATTGAGACATAGCCCTGATGAACTGCCCAGATATCCGTGCCTTCGGCGCTCACGTCGCCGCTCGGCGCCTTGCCGCCGATCCAATAGTAGGGGCGACCTTCAGGGTCGAGGCGCGTGACCAGCTCGTCATGATAGATGCGCGTGCCCTGCCGCGTGATCTGAATGCCTTTGATCTGATCGTAGGGCAAGTAAGGGATGTTCACATTCAGGAGAGTCATCGGTGGCAGCCCATGTTCGAGCACGAGCGCGGCGACGCGCTTTGCCACCTGCGCTGCGGCGCTGTAATCCGCCTCGAGCGAGCGCGAATCTAGCGAGAAGGCGATAGAGGGCTTGCCGTGAATCGTGCCTTCAAAGGCGGCTGCCACAGTGCCGCTGTAGGTCAGGTCTTGCCCGAGATTTGCGCCGCGATTGATGCCTGAGACGACCAAATCCACCCGCACGCCGAGCAAGCCAATCAGCGCGATAGCAATGCAATCGGCAGGCGCGCCGTCAGTGCTATAGGCCTCGATATTCTCGCCAATCTGCACGGGCGTCACGCGCAACGGCTTGGTCAGCGTCTTGCGATGCCCATTCGCGCTCTGATTTTCCTCTGGCCCAATCACAATCACGCGCCCAAACTCACGCATGGCTGTGGCAAGCGCTAACAGACCCGGCGCAAAGATGCCGTCATCGTTTGAGACGAGGATGCAGCGCTGTGATGCCTTCCTTGTCGTCATACCTTAGTCAAAATCCTTCTGGAGTCAATCCGTCTGGTTGCAATTATAACACGCTGCTGCGTTGCCTTTCCGCGCGAGAAAGCGGATGAACAGCTCAGCGCGCCGGCAGGCGTGACTTTTGGCTTGTGCAGCGGCGCTTGGTACAATCCGCGACTAACTTTGCAGCAGAGAGAGTTCGGACGATTTGGGGAAGCAACCGCGCCAAGCGACCGTGCGCGAAGAGCCTGTGCCTTCGGCGCGCTACACAGAAGAGTATTTTTTGACCGCTTGCGAAGGCTACGATGAATTTGTGCGCAGCGAGGGCGAGCATCTCTCGCGCCGCCTGCGCGCCGCTCTTGCTGTGGCAGCCATAGAGGCAGGGATGAATGTGCTAGATGTGGGCTGCGGGCGCGGCGAGGTGCTGCGGCATTGCGCCAAACTCGGCGCGAACGCTTACGGGATTGATTACGCTGCGGCGGCAGTGCAGCTCTCGAGAGAGAGTGTGCGCAACACGAGCGGCGCGCGCGGCAAGACCGGCGTGGCGCAAGCTGATGCGAAGCACTTGCCGTTCCCAAGCGGCTACTTCGACCGCGCCCTGCTCTTCGACGTGGTGGAGCACCTGCACCCTTGGGAGCTGCATCAAGCGTTGTGCGAGATTCATCGCGTATTGAAGCCTGAGGGGCGCTTGATCATCCACACAGCGCCAAATGCTTGGTATGATCGATACGCTTATCCATTGGTGCGCGCGTTTCGGCGCTTGCTCGGGCAAGGCGCGCGTTATCCTGCCAATCCGCGCGCCTTTCTGGTGCATGTGAACCAAGAGGTGCATGTGAACGAGCAATCCATGCTCAGCTTGCGGCGCGCGCTAGCAAAGGCGGGCTTTCGCAGCCGAGTCTGGCTGGATTCGCCGCCGCAAGGCAGGCAGAATCCGCTGTGGATCGATCTGCTGCGCAGCGCGGCGTTCCGCTTGCCGCCGTTCCGCTGGTTCTTCGAGCGCGAGGTGTTCGCCGTTGCCACGAAACGCCGCTAGCTGTCGAGGTGAACTCCGCTATGCGCGATAAACGCCCAGTGGATGAACTCTCGATTGAGGAGCTGGAGCGCATCCTCGCCATTCGCAAGCGCGAGGCGCGCCTTGCACGCCTCCAGACCTACGAAAACAGAGGGCGGTGCGTGCGCGGCGCGCGCCCTATCGAAGTCGAGGTGCCTAAGCGGCTCGCGCCGCACCTCGCGCCTGTGCCAACCGAGTCCGAGGCGGCGACAGCACAGCCGCAGCTGCGCCACGCTGATTACTTCGCGGGCGTGACCTTCGAAGATGAGCTAGAACCGCGCGCGACGCGCCCTGATCCTGAGCGAGTGCGCAGACGGCGCAGGCAGCTCTGGAACGCGGCGCTCACTGCTGTGGAAATTGCCGCTGCGATCGGCCTGATCGTCCTCATGCTCGGCTTGTTGCAATCCTTCGAGGAGGTCTCGCGGCAGAGCGCAACCTTGCAAGCTGAGGCAGAGGCGATGCGTCGTGCGCAATTCGTGCCGCCGACTCCGACGCCGCTCATCAATCTCGCCGCAGTCGTCCTGCCCGGCGGACACACCTTCCGCGGCGAGGAGGCGGTTTTCAACCTCGAAGAAGTGCCTGCGCAGTATCGCGATCAGTTCGCCGATTTTGTGGCAAGCCTGCCTGCGCGCCGCCCGACGCCGAGCCGCGAAGGACCAGTGCGCATCCGTATCCCAAGCATCGGCGTGGATAGTCAGATCGTGACAGGCGATGACTGGGAAGCGCTCAAGCTCGGCGTCGGTCATCACATCGGCAGCGCCAACCCGGGCGAGCGCGGCAACATGGTGCTCTCGGCACACAACGATATCTACGGCGAGATTTTCCGCCACCTCGACCGTCTGCTGCCCGGCGATGAGATCATTGTCAGCACGTGGACGAAGGATTACACCTATGTGGTGCAGCCGAACAACGAGGGCGGCGTGGTCAAAGGGCATCGAATCGTATCGCCGACTGACGTCTGGGTGCTAGCAGGCGGCGGCGATACGCGCCGTCTGACGCTGATCTCGTGCTATCCCTACCGCGTGAACAACAAGCGCATCGTCGTCTTTGCCGTCTTGAAAGAGTGACCTTGAAAGAGAGACTCACTCCAGCTGCTCGCGCACGGCGCGGTAGAGCGTCTCAGGGCGCAGATCGGCGAGCGTGAGGCACGCGCCGCCGAGATGTTCCGCTAACCGGCGCGCCAAGCCTTGATCGAAGGCAGGCTGTTCCATGTTGATGGTCACGCTGCGGATGTTCGCTTCGCGGATGCGCTCCGCCAGCCGATATGCCTCTTGCTGCGGCGGCAAATCGCTGAGCGAGACGTTGCCTGCGCCGTCTGTCAACAGGATCATCAGCGGCATCACGTCAGGACGCAGGCGCCTCTCGCGCTCGAAGACTTCCAGTGCCAGCAGCAAGCCGGCTGAGAGCGGCGTCTTGCCGCCGACGGGAATTTCCGCGAGCGCCTTGCGCGCTAAAGCTACCGAATTGGTCGGCGGCAAGATCAAGTTCGCCCGATCCTTTTGAAAGACGATCAAGCCGACGCGGTCGCGGCGCTGCTAGGCGTCTGTCAGC
>JAGHYP010000066.1 GCA_017743585.1 Chloroflexota bacterium | reverse complement strand
TCAAAGCGATTCAAAGAAGTTAAAGCTCAGGCTGATAAGGTGGCTCAAGCTGAAGGATTGGATATCAGCTTCATGCCTTATAGTCCAATAGAGGCAATGTGGGAGCTGTTCGGACGCTCGCGTATCTCAATCGGCATCAGCGCCTCAGACGGCACGCCTAACACCATGCTTGAATCAATGGTGATGGGCGCCTTTCCCATACAGTCCGACACAAGTGCAGCCTCAGAGTGGATAGACAATGGAGTGAATGGCGCGATTGTCCCGCACGACGATCCTGAGGCAATTGCACAGGCAATTCGCCGTGCTGCCACAGATGACGCGCTTGTGGATAGGGCCGCAGGGATCAACTTGCAACTTGCTAGGGATCGTCTTGACGCATCGGTCATCGTGCCGCAGGTTCACGCCATGTACAACCGAGTGCTCGCTGAAGCTCGGAAGGGCAAATGACTGAAGATGTGCGCGTTGTAATTCTCGGCGCAGGTGGTGGCTCGCGGGATGTGCTAGATATTTTTGATGCACAACGCGAAGCAGGCGGGCGTTATACCGTGCTTGGCTTCATTGTTGATCCTGAGTTCGCCGAGCCCGGCCACCTCGTGAATGACCGTCCTGTCTTGGGCGGCTTTGAATGGCTGGCTGCTCACGTTGAAGAGGTTCACGTCATTTGTGGCGTTGGCGATCCTGCGCTGCGAGCCAAACTTGTCAAGCGCGCAACAGCGCTAGGCGCGCGTTTTTGCAGCGTTATACATCCGAGCGTCATTCGTACGCCTTACGTTACCATAGGGCAAGGCGCCTCGATCGGCGCAGGGACGATCATCGCTAATCGAGTCACTATCGGCGATCATGTTCAAATCAACGTGGCTTGCTCTCTGTCACACGACGTGCATATCGAAAACTTCGTCACATTGTCGCCTGGCGTCCGATTAGCTGGCAATGTAAGAGTAGAAGCGGGTTGCTTCGTTGGCATGGGGGCAAATGTGATCGAGCGCAAGACGCTTGGCGCGTGGTCAATTATCGGCGCAGGCAGTACAATCATCAGCGACGTGCCACCGAACACGACTGTCGTCGGTGTGCCAGGCAGGGTCATCAAAACACGACCCGAGGGCTGGCATGAAAACTGGGCTGAGGCGATTAGCAATTCTGGGCGGGACGCCTGCCTTCGCTGAGCCGCTGCACGTCGGTAGACCTAACATTGGAAACCGCCAGGCCTTCATCAGGCGTGTGGAGGACATGCTCGACCGGCGCTGGTTCACCAACAATGGACCGTATGTTCAGGAATTTGAACGGCGCATCGCTGAAATGGTGGGCGTGAAGCACTGCATTGCCATGTGCAACGCCACAATCGGGCTTGAAATTGCCACGCGCGCTGCAGGACTGCGCGGCGAGGTGATTGTGCCTTCTTTCACGTTCATCGCCACAGCGCACGCCTTGCAATGGCAAGAGATCACGCCTGTCTTCTGCGATGTGGCGCCAGGCAGCCACCACATCGACCCTGCGCAAGTGGAGCGGATGATCACGCCGCGCACCACGGGCATCATCGGCGTGCATGTCTGGGGCGTGCCTTGCGATATCGAAGCGCTCACTGAAATCGCGCAGCGCCGCGGATTGCATCTGATGTTCGACGCCGCACATGCTTTCGGATGCTCTTACCGCGGGCGGATGATCGGCAGCTTCGGCGAAGCGGAGATCTTCAGCTTTCACGCCACTAAATTCTTGAACTCTTTTGAGGGCGGCGCAGTTTGCACTAATGACGACCAGCTTGCTGAGCGGATGCGCTTCATGCGCAATTTTGGCTTCGCCGGCGTGGACGATGTCGATTTCATCGGCACGAATGGCAAGATGACCGAAGTGTGCGCAGCGATGGGGCTGACTTTGCTTGAAAGCCTTGATGAGATCATTGCAATCAATAGGCGCAATTACCTTGCTTATCGACGAGTGTTGGCCCCACTCGAAGGTATTCAGCTCTACACCTACGATGAGAGTGAGCGATGTAACTATCAGTATGTGATTGTTGAGGTGGATGAGACAAAAACGGGCATCAGCCGCGATGCGCTTGTGAAAGTGCTACAGGCCGAGAACGTGCTGGCGCGGCGCTATTTTTATCCTGGCGCGCATCAGATGGAGCCGTATCGGTCTTACTTTCCTCACGCGCGGCTTCTGCTGCCAGAGACAGAGCGGCTTGTGCAGCGCGTGATGTCACTGCCAACGGGTACAGCGGTGAGCGTTCAGGATATTGAGAAAATCGGCGCGATTATTGAAGCAGCCATCGCACAGCGCGCTGAGATACTGGAGGTGCTAGGGTGCTCCGTAGACTGAAGGCTAGGTTGAGAAATCAACCATGGTATGCTCGGGCATACCGATTGAAGCAATTTCTCCGCCACAACGTCCCCCAAGAGCTGCTCACATGGCGCATAGCGCTAAAAGAGCGCCCGCTGCTGCTGGAAGCACGCAAGAAATACGAGCATCTTTACCGCACCATGGATAATCCGCTGGTGAGTGTGACTATTCCCACCTACAACCGCAGCAAACTGCTGATGGAGCGCGCTTTGCCCTCAGTACTTAATCAAACCTACCAAAATTTCGAGATTGTGATCGTTGGCGATTGCTGCACTGATGATACAGAAGAGCGCATCGCTGAGTTGAATGATCCGCGTGTTCGGTTCTACAATTTGCCGCAAAGAGGGCCTTACCCCTCTGGGCGCTATCAGCTCTGGTGTGTTGCCGGCGTACCGCCTATGAATCGCGCATTAGAAGAGGCGCGAGGTCTTTGGATCGCACATCTTGATGATGACGATGTGTGGAAGCCGCAGCATCTCGAATGCGCTCTCGAGGCAGCATATCGAACAAACGCGGAGCTTGTCAATACAGGTATGTTGGTTCAGCGCTCGCCGAGCGAATGGGTTGAAAGAGTCCCTCGTAGGGCGTATCGCTTCGGGGCAGAAGCGGCGAATCATTCATCAGTAGTGTTTAGGTCTTACCTAAAGCTGTTCAAATACAGCGAGGATGTTTGGCGGATTCCAATGCCAGCAGATCGCCATCTTTTCATGAGGATGGCTAGAGCTGGTGTTCGCTATTGTTTTATAACAGAAATAACAACTCTAAAGCCGCTAAGACCTGGCACGACTAAAACAAAATCAGAAGCAGAGGATAGAGTAAACCTATAGTACTCAGGAATAGTTGCATTACAATGCTTGGCGTTACTCCGTATGCATACACAAAGCGACCTTGACACAGACTTCTGCATCGACTTCACTGTCAGAACAGATCAAAGCGTGCATAGCGAAAGATTGACCTCGCTTGAGAGCATCAAGGTGATCGACGCGATCAGCTGGTTGCGCGGCAAGTGATGCATAACGCTGCGTGCCTCTAGAACGCTCGCGCCAGGCACTTTGCGAATTTGGCGGCGGCGTTTGTCCGCGCTCTTGCCTCGGCGCGCAGGACAGTGTACACTCTTAGCCGTTTCCAGTGCCGAACATATCAGCTTTCCGCCCTATGCTCAGGGCTACTCCGAGAGAAGGATTCACATACGCAACATGCGTCACTACGAGTTGACCTACATCATCGCGTCCGATGTGGACGAAGAAGGCTTCCGCAGCGTCCTCGCGCAAGTCCAGCAATGGGTAGAGGAGCTCTCAGGGAAGATCACTGAGACCTACCAGTGGGGCAGGCGCAAGCTCGCCTACCGGATCGGCGAGTACACTGAGGGATACTACGTAACTCAGCAGTTAGAGCTGGCGCCGCACGCCACTAGTGCCCTAGAGCGCAACCTGCGCCTGTACGCACCAATCATCCGCCATCTATTGGTGCGCGCAGATGAATGAATCCGCTTAGCGCGTCGTCTGTGCCGCCTATGCCAAGCCAAGTTAAGTTTTGGTAAGCGAGTTCAGCAGTCGCAAGTGTAGGGGGAGGAGCGTATGGCTCGTAGCTTGAACAAAGTCATGATTATCGGTAGCTTGGGACGCGATCCAGAGATGCGTTACACGCCGAGCGGGCGCCCTGTCACTAGCTTCAGCGTAGTCACCAGACGCACGTGGAAGAGCAGCAGCGGCGAGCGGCGCGAAGAGCAGGAGTGGTTCAATGTGGTCGCTTGGGGCGCGTTGGCAGAGATTTGCAAATCTCACCTGCGCAAAGATCAGCAGGTTTACATCGAGAGGCGTCTACAGACGCGCGGCTGGGAGGATGAGGAAGGCAAGCGGCACTATCGCACAGAGGTGGTCGCCAATGAGATGATCGTGCTGGGCGACCGATGCAGCGCACCTATTGACTTCTCGCAAGATGAGGCTGAATACGACGAGGAAGATTACGCCTTTTAGGGCGCAGCGCACCCTAAAGGGAGGACAAGATCATGAGCGATCAAGAGCCGCTGCACACTGAAGAGAGCGAGGAAAGCGTTAGCACGCCTGAAGCGCGTCCGCGCAGTGGAGTGCGCCGCCGCACCTTCAACCTGCGCCTTGGATATAGCTCAGTTGAGCTGTACAAAAACGTCGAGCTGCTGCAGCGCTACCTCTCGGAGGAGGGCAAGATTCGTCCGCGCCGCCAGACCGGCTTGTGCGCACGAGATCAGCGCCGCCTTGCCAAGGCGATCAAGCGCGCGCGCCATCTGGCGCTGCTACCTTTTGTCGGCGAGACGATACACGAGTGATCTCGCATGCCCAAAAGCAAGAGCAAAATAACAGCCATCCCTGTCTCGCCGAAGGCAGGCCGCATGCGCCGCTCGCGCTCGGAGCGTGCGCGCGCTGTTGACCGCGCCGTTCGGGTCGCCTCAGCTGCGCTAGGCGTTGTCATTGTCGCCATCTTGGGCATCGCGCTGTTCATTGAGGGCGTGATCGTCCCGCGGCAAGCGGTCGCCAGCGCAGGCGGCGAGAGCATCTCTGTGGCGGAGTTCCAGCAGCGCGTGCGCTACGAGCGCTGGCGCACGTCTCTGGAACTTCTCCCAGTTGCACAGAGCCAGTTCGCGCGCCAATTTCTCACTGACACACAATTCGGCCCGTACGCCGAAATGTACCGCGACCTGCAAAATCCAACGCAATTCGGGCGCAAAGTGCTGGATCGAATGCTAGAAGCGCTGATCATTCGGCAGTACGCGCGCGAGAACGGCATCAGCGCCAGCCCTGAGGAAGTGGATGAGCAGCGCTTCAAGTTCTACGGCTACGAGCCGAACCCTAGCACAGCGACTCCGACGCTCACGCCGACGCTCACGCTCACGCCGCTTATCTCGCCCACGCCGACCAACACGCCGACACCAACCGCTGAGCCGACTGTCACGATCACGCCCTCGCCGACTCCGCTGCCAACGGGCATCCCAACCGCGACGCCCGATGCAACGGCGCGCGCCAAGGCCTTCCAAGAAGATCAGGCTAATTTCCTTGACTCGGCGCGGCGTAAGGTCGGTGTGGATGAGGCGTTCCTCACGCAGCTCTTCACAGAGGAGGCGCTGCGCAAAAAAGTGCTGCTGGCAGTGGTGGGCGAGCCGCCTAAAGAGCAATTGCAGGTGAAGGCGCGCCATATCTTGCTCAAGACGCAAGCTGAGGCGGAAGAGGTGTTGCGCGCCTTGCAAAATGGCGAGTCGTTCGCGGCGTTGGCAGCGGCGCTCAGCCAAGACCCAGGCAGTGCAGCGCGAGGCGGCGAGCTAGATTGGACAGGGCGTGGCGTCTTTGTGCCACAATTCGAAGAGGCGGTCTTCAACGCTGAGGTCGGCGCTATCATCGGGCCGATCGATACGTCCAGCAATGGGCCGAACTTCGGCTTCCATATCATTCAGGTGCAGAAGCGCGAGATGCGTCCGCTGACCGAAGAGCAGGCGCGCCAAGCGCAAGAGCTCGCCTTTTCGCAGTGGCTATCAGAGCAGCGCACAGCGCGCGGCGCGCAGACCTTCCCGCTGTGGATCGAAGTCGTGCCCGGCACGCCGACTCTAGCTGAACTCGGCTTGCCCGAGCGCCTTCAGTAGCAAGAAAAGTTTGCTCGCGCCGCGCGATCACTCGGCGCGAGCTTGTATTGGCAGCTCAAGGGTCACTCGCGCGCCGCCTTCAGGGCGATTCTCAAGACGAATGCTGCCCCCGTGCAATAAGATCACCATGCGCGCGATGAGCAAACCCAACCTGGAGCCGCTCGTGAAGCCTTCACGCAATCTTGCGGTCGCAGCTGGCAGAAAAGTGTCCTCCAGCAGCTCACGCTCGAAGCCGCTACCGTCATCGGTGATGATGAGCGAAGCGCGTCCGTTGTTCTCAATCAAACTGATCTGCACGCGCTGCCGCGCTGCCTCGACCGCGTTGTTCAACAAGTTCAGCACTGCTCGCTTGAGCTGTGCTTCAGCGCCGCGCACCCAGACCTGTTCCTCGCCGCCATAGTAGTCGATCTCGATGTGTGCCGCGCTCGCTCGCGTCCGCACCACGTCAATCGCCTCCATGACAACCTCGCGCAAGTCCACGTCCGCGCTGAGCGCCTCAGCTCGCGGATAGTCGCGGAAGCGTGCGATCAACGCGCTCAGGTCGTTCGCGCTCGCCTGCAAATCCTCAAGATTTTGGCGCAGCGAGCTGGGCAAATCTCGACTTTGGCGCAGCACATCAAGGTTCAGCTCAATTGCTGAGACGATGTTGCTCAGCTCGTGGAGCAAGTCGACGAGCAAGGCGCTGAGCATCCCGTGATTTTGCGCTACGCTGCCACTTCGCAATTGTTGGTCGAGCTGCGCAAGGCGTGCGAAGTCACGTTCGAGCGCCTTGTGAAGGCGCAACTTCTCAATGCACTTCATGCCGCGCGCGACGACCTGCGCAATCTCTTCGCCGCGGAGCGGCTTGGTGATGTAGGCAAACGCGCCGCCGTTGATCGCTTCTAAGCTGCTGCTGAGCGTGGCATGCGCGCTGATCATGGCGACCGGCAGGTCGGGCGCGCGCTCGCGCACTGCCTTCAATAGATCAATGCCCGACATGTCCGGCATCCACACATCGCTGATGATCATATCCACAGGCACGGGCGGCTCACCAAAGAGCAGCGCCAATGCCTCGCGACCGCTCGGCGCTTCAATAGCCGTGTAGCCAAGCTGCCGAATGCGCTTGCTCAAAATCAGCCGTGCGTGAATGTCGTCATCCACAATCAGGATAGTCGGCGTGGTCTCTGACTGACTTTTGGTATCTGACTGACTCAAGACAGCAGTTCGCTGGTCGTCGTCGGGCCAAGCAGTTCGGGCTTGCATAGTCTTTTTGTGTATACGCCGCTACACTGCAGACCGATTGTATGTGCTTTGAACCGCGCTGGACATAACAATCCTTAAACTATTTGCCGCGAGCGGCGCTGTGTTTTGTAGCTTAGGGCATTCACTGCTGCTTCGTGCGCGATTCTGCTGGCTACTTGGTTGAGATTCGGCGCTTCCTAGCGGCGGACTGAGATCGCTCGGCACGATAGTTGCCCGCTCTGCCAAGCAGTGATAGACTTAGGGCGGCTGTGGTGCTCGGCGCATTGACCGAGCCGATGTGGCGCACACGCACAGGAGGCATTTTATGCAGCATTCCGCCTTTCAGCACTCAATCCTTGCCGCCTTGTTGGTTGGCTTAGCGCTGACGCTCAGCGGCTGCTTCCAGCCGATTGGCTCTGCCTTGCAACCAACTGAGGTCAGGAACGTCGTCAATCCGATTCTCGTGCCGACCCAGGAGACCCTCATCGCGCTCGTGGCGACAGAGACCATCGAGCCGCCCGCGACTTCAGAGTTGTTCCCGCCGACGACGACGCCGCTGCGACAGCCAACCTTCACGCGCACGCCGAGCTTCACGCCGTCTCTCACTGAGACACCGACGGCGACCGCGACCTTCACCAAGACGCCGACGGCGACGCTGACTGAGACGCCTTCCGCCACTGCGACCGGGACATCGTCGCCGACGCCCTTCATCCCGACTGTGCTGCCGCCAACGGCGACCGAGACGCCGTTCACCTTGCCTCTGGTGCTGACCGAGGCGCCAACGGCGACTGACACGCCGACTCCGACAGCGACCGCCACTGTGACGCCTACGCCGCCGCTCCAGCCATCGCCGACGCTGTTCATCCCGACCCTGGCGCCGCCGACCGAGGTGGCGCAAATCTTCCCGACTCCTGACACGCAAGCCACGCTCGACGCGCAAGCCACGCAGATCATCGCCATTGTGACGGCGACTGCCGCCGCCAATGCCACTGCCACCAGCCTAGCGCTCGGCACAGTTGTCGCGCCGCCGCTAGTCGTCACGTTGCCGCCCGTCACAGCCATTCCGCCGTTTGGCACGCCCGTCGGCATGGCAGGCGATGGCGCAGGCGGCGTGTTAGATGACCGCTGCTTCTACACGGTTGTGCCAAATGACCGCCTGATTCGCATCGCGCTGCGCTTCGGCACCACGGTCCGCGCCCTGGCGCGCGCTAACGGCATTGTCAACGTGAACTTGATCCGAGTCGGGCAGCGCCTTCTGATTCCCAACTGCGCGATTGAGTTCGCGCCGCCGCCGCCTGCCATCCCGCCGACCGAGATGCCTATCGTAGGCGGCTTGCGCGAGTACGTGGTACAGCGCGGCGATAATTTGTTCCGCCTCTCGCTGCGCTTCGGCACCACGGTCAGCCGTCTGGCTGAGATCAACCGCATTCGCAACGTCAGCTTGATCTACGCAGGGCAACGCTTGTACATTCCGTGAGCGCGCTGCGCACAGCCACGATCGCCGCAGAGCATAGGGCGGTCGCGCGCCGCCCTTGCCACGCCTTGAATGCCGCATAGGAGCGCGCAGCCGATGAGTCAAGCCGACGATCCGAGCGCACGTCACCTGACCGAAGAGCAGCTGCACAGCCAGCTCATTTACGATGGGAAAGTCGTCCACTTGTATGTGGATACCGTCAAACTGCCCGATGGCAGCACTGCGCGCCGCGAGGTCGTGCGGCACAGCGGCGCGGTCGCCATCTTGCCGCTGGATAGCGATGGTCGCATCGTCCTTGTGCGGCAGTATCGCTATGCAGCAGGGCGCGCCTTGCTCGAAATTCCCGCAGGCACGCTTGAGGTCGGCGAATCGCCTGATGTGTGCGCCGCGCGCGAGCTGCAGGAAGAGATCGGCTACCGTCCTGGCAGGCTGCAGAAGATCGGCGGCATCTTTGTGGCGCCAGGCTACACCACTGAGTATATCCATCTGTACTTGGCAACTGATCTCGTGCCTTCGCGCTTGGATGCCGATGATGACGAGTTCTTCGAGGTGCTTCACTTGCCCTTGAGCGAGGTCCTCGCGCGGATCAGGCGCGGCGAGATCGCCGATGCCAAGACGATCAGCGCGATTTTATTGGCGCAAGAGTATCTGAAGTGACTGCCCGCAAATTGGCCTGTGTCGTGCATCCCTGCGCCGTGCATCGTTTTGCTCTTGACAGGCTGCTAGAGCAGCGCCGAAGCGTCTGGCACCAACACGCTGAGGCATCGCCCGCTGCGCGGAGCGCGCCTGCTGAGGCCGGCGCTGAGGCAATCCTGACTGTCGTGCCGCGAAGCGCCAGCGATTTCCTCGCGCGCGCCTTGGCGCACAGCGCGCGGCAGACGCGATGAAGCGCCAGCTGACCCTAGACAGCTGCCGTTGCGCGTGATTCTGAGCTTGGCCGAGGCAGATTTTCAGCGCGGCGCCCCCGCAAAGGCGGCAATCCTGCCGCAGCGCGCGAGGATTTGACCGCGCCGCCGAACTGGGCAGCACGGCAGCCTGCCCAGAATTGGCGCGGATGCCGTGAGGCTATAGGCCCGCGAACAGGTCGTCTTTGGGCGCGTCGCTGGGCAGCGGCACGCCTGCCACAAGTGCGTAGCATTCCACGCCCCAGAAAGCGCGCCACAGCTCGGGCGGCAAGGCGCTCAGCATCGCGCTTGGGGACAGCTGCGTGCGATGTTCTCCTAACGAGCGCCGCTTCAGCTCAACATATTCCGCCACATCGACTGTGTGGGTGATGCGCTCATCCGCCAAGCCTATCTGATCGAGGGGTACGTTCGGAAACGGCGACGGAATGTTCTGCTGCGCCAGAAACTCGGCGAATTGCTTGATCATGCTGCGTCCGAACGAGGCGTAGTACAGGCGCGCAGGCGCAAATGCCGCGCCCGCCTCAGGATAGCGGCTTGGATCGGCAGCTGCGTGGAACGCTTCCGTCGCCCAGCGGCAAATGGCGAGATGATCGGGATGACCGTAGCCGCCGCTCTCGTCGAAAGTGATGATCAGAGTCGGCTTGAAAGCGCGGATGACGCGCACAAGGCGCCCGACTGCCTCGTGCGGATCGGCGTTGATGAACGCGCGCGGGTCGGCGTTGGCAGGGCTGCCTGCCATGCCTGAATCGCGATAATCGAGGAAGAAAACGTCGCGGACGCCGATGACAGCGGCGGCGCGCCGCAGCTCCTGCTCGCGGACTGCGCCAAGCGTCTCAGGCGTAGCGAGCGACGGATCAGCGATCTCGCCGACTTCGCCGCGCGTAGCGCACACAATCCCGACTCGCACGCCGTGCAGGACGCAACGACGCAAGAAGCCTGTCACGCCTTGCTCGTCATCAGGATGCGCGTAACAGGCTAAGACGGCGCGCTCAGGCATGATCGTCGCTTCTGCTCAGGAAGATCGGCAAGTGGCCGAGCGCGATCACGTCCGTCCATTTGGCGCGGTCGCCTTCGGTGAAGATCGCGGCCTGCGCCACCACGTGCCCGCCCGCCTTTTCCACGATCAGGCGGATGCCTTGCAGCGTGCTGCCTGTGCTGATCACGTCGTCCACGATTGCCACCTGCCGCCCGCTGATTAGATGCAGGTCTTTCTCGTCCAGGTACAGTTTTTGCGGCGCGCCTGTGGTGATCGAGAGCGTCTCTGCCTCAAGCGCGTTGCCCATGTATGGCTTATAGGCTTTGCGCAGCACTACATAGGGCAAACCCATGATGGCGGAAAGCTCGTAGACGAGCGGAATGCTCTTGGTCTCAGCTGTCACCAAGACCTCAGGATTGCGGTCTGCCAATTTGAGCGCAAGCTCGCGCGCAGCATGCTTGACCAGCTCAACATCGCCGAGGATGTTCACAATGGCGATGCGAACGCCGCGCGCTACCTCGAAGAGCGGCAAGTCGCGCGCAACGCCTGCTACTTCAACGTGATAAGTCTCACGAGGTTCAGCCATACTTCGTTCTGTTCCGTGCAGTAGTAAAGCAGAACTCAAATGGCTAGGCAAAAACTCTAATCTTTTAACGCCTGTTAACTTCGGCAGTAGCGCGTTTGGCGCGGCGCGCAAGGATCGGCGGCGCCTGCCGCGCCAAACGCGCTACTGCCGAAGTTAAC
>JAGHYP010000065.1 GCA_017743585.1 Chloroflexota bacterium | reverse complement strand
GTGCCGTGCGTGCGCTTCCTCGCCGATCTGCCCGAGGCGCAGCCGTTCAGCGCGTGCGCCGAGCCGGGCGCGGCGGCGGTTGTGGCGCAAGGCGTGGTGCGCAGCGCTGATGGCGCGCCGCACACGGTCATTGCAGTGCGCGCCCTGCAGCCTGAGGTGAGCGTGGTCGCCGTCGAGCTGCGCAACGGCGAGAGCTATCCGCTGGAGATCGAAGATGGCGGCGCGCTGCTGATCCTGCCCGAAGTGCATCAGGCGTGGCAAGCCGTGCCGATTGACGTCTTCGGAAACATCGTCGGCAGGCTCTTGCGCCTGAGCCAGTGAGTTGCGCTTCACTGAGCATGCCGTACAATCGTCGCCCAACATCATTACCCGATATGATTGCCCAGTATCGTTGCCCGGCAATCGTTGCGCGATATCGTAGCACAATATCGTTGCACAATATCGTTGCCCGATAATCGTTGTACAATACCGTTGCACAATGCTAGCGAGAGCAGAAACTGGGCTGAAAGGTAGCTTTTCCAGATGACAGGCAACGGCAAGACCACTCATCAATTGAATCGGCGCAGCCGCGTGTTGCTGGAAGGCGTCAGCCGCGCGGGCGCGCGCAGCATGCTCAAGGCGATCGGCTTGACTGATGAGGACTTGAACAAGCCGATCATCGGCATCGCCAACACTTGGATCGAGATCGGGCCGTGCAACTGGCACTTGCGGCGCTTGGCGGCGAAGGTGCGCGAGGGCATCAAGGCGGCGGGCGGCACGCCGTTGGAGTTCAACACGGTCAGCATCTCAGATGGCATCACAATGGGCACTGAGGGCATGAAGGCGTCGCTCATCAGCCGCGAGGTGATCGCTGATTCAATCGAGCTGCTGGTGCGCGCTAACGCCTTCGACGGCGTGGTCGCGCTCAACGGCTGCGATAAGACGATTCCCGGCACGGTCATGGGCTTGATTCGCTGCGATATCCCCTCGCTGGCGCTGTACGGCGGCTCGATCGCGCCTGGGCACTACAACGGCAGAGATATCACCATTCAAGACGTCTTCGAGGCGATTGGCGCGTACACCAAAGGTAAGCTCACGCTCGAGGAGCTGCGCGCGATTGAGTCGGCGGCCTGCCCCGGCCCAGGCGCCTGCGGCGGACAGTTCACTGCCAACACGATGGCGACGGCAGTGGAGATGCTGGGCATGTCGCCAATCGGCTCGGCGGGCGTGCCGGCAATGGATCCCCAGAAAGATGAGGTCGCCTACCGCGCAGGGCAGCTGATTGTGGAAATGATCGCGGCCGATCGGCGTCCTTCACAGATCGTGACTCGCAAATCAATTGAGAACGCCGTGCGCTCGATCGCAGCCACGGGCGGCTCGACCAACGGTGTGCTGCACATGCTCGCGATTGCGCGCGAGGCGGGCGTGCCGCTCACGCTTGAGGATATCCATCAGCTCAGCGAGTCCACGCCGCTGCTGTGCGATCTCAAGCCGAGCGGTCGTTTCGTCGCCACAGACATGACGCGCGCCGGCGGCATCCCGCTCTTGGCGAAGCGCCTGCTGGAAGGCGGCTATCTGCACGGCGATTGCTTGACTGTCACTGGCAAGACCATTGCCGAAGAAGCGGCGGGGGCGCAGGAGACGCCGGGACAAGAGGTGATTCGCCCGCTCAGCAATCCGATCAAGCCGACGGGCGGCTTGGTGATCTTGCGCGGCAACCTAGCGCCCGACGGAGCAGTTGTCAAGCTGTTCGGTCATGAGCGGCTGACACATCGCGGCAGGGCGCGCGTCTTCGATAGCGAAGCAGAGGCGCTGCAAGCGGCCTACAGCAATCAGATCAAACCGGGCGATGTGGTGGTCATCCGCTACGAAGGTCCGGTCGGCGGGCCTGGCATGCAGGAGATGTTGGCGGTCACGGCGGCGATCGCGGGCGCGGATTTGGGCGACTCAGTGGCGCTGATCACAGACGGCCGTTTCAGCGGCGCGACGCGCGGCTTGATGATCGGGCATGTAGCCCCAGAGGCGGCGCTTGGCGGCCCGATCGCCCTGCTGCGCGAAGGGGACATGATCAGCATTGACGTGACGGCGCGCCAGGTGAACGTCGAGCTGAGCGATGCCGAGCTAGCTGAGCGCCGTGCAGCGTGGCGGCCGCCTGCGCCGCGCTACCGGCAGGGCGTCTTCGCCAAGTATGCGCGCTTGGTACAATCGGCGGCTGAGGGCGCTGTGACACACTTGCGCTGGTAGGCGCGAGCAGGCGAGGGGTGCCGCGAGGCAAAGCAGGGCATTGGCGCCCCTGATTCGCGCGCCGCCGGCCAGATAAAAAGCACGGCTCTGCCACAGTCGACAATCGTGACAATCATGAGATAGTTGGATGGGCGGCGATGATGGCGATTGGCGCGCGGCGCGCCCTGTTCAGCGCGATGTGCAGCTTGCTAGTGGCGGCATGCGCGCCATTGCCGACGCCGACTGCCACGCCGCGCCCGCTCGCGCCGATGCGCGTGCCGACCCGTATCGTCACCCTCGTGCCGACCGAGACGCCGCAGCCGACTCTGACTCCGACCCTGCCCCGTGCGATCGCGCCATTGCTCGGCGCATGGCTGATCGATCTGACTTTGCAGCTGCGCGAGGGGATCACCTTCGACGACGTGCGCTTTGTCGGCACGCTGAGCTTGGACGTGCAGCTGGATGGCACGCTCGCTGGCAGCGCTGAGTTCTATCCTGCGATCTGGCAGCCGCCGTGCGTCACTGCTGCGCTCGACGCCGAGCCGATTCGGGCTTCGATCAGCGGCACATTGCAGGCTGCTGAAGGCGACGCTATGCTGGCAGCCCTGCGCCTGCAGCCCGAAAACGCGCTGCAAACCACCACGCTTAGGATAGCTTGCCCTGACTTCCCCGAAGGCGTCACGCTGAGCGAGCCGATCTTCTGGCAGGCGATGCGCGCTGCCGATCTGCTGGGCTTCAGCGTGCCGCTACAGGCTGGCTTCGTCCGCCGGTTCAGCGCTGATCTGAGCGGCATCAGCGGCGGCGCGCTGTACGGCACGCTCTACGCCGAGCTGCGCGTCAATCGTTAGCGCGAGAGCATCTCGCTGATCTCGTAGTATTCCAAGTTGGCAGGGCGCTGCCGCGAGGTGACCTCTTCCAGCGGCACAGTTGTGATCTCGCGCCCGTTCAGCCCAACCATCACGCCGTATTCGCCGTTACACAAGCACTCCACAGCTTTGATGCCGAACCGCGACGCCAGCAGCCGATCGAAGGCAGTAGGCCTGCCGCCGCGCTGGATATGCCCCAAGATAGTCATGCGCACCTCGAAGCCGACGTTCTGGCTTTCGAGGTACTTGGCGATGTCAGTGATCTTGTGCTTGGCGCCCTCTGCAACAACGGCGATGGCGTGGTTCTTGCCGCGCAGATAGGCGTCCTCGAGGCGGGCTGCGATCTCCTCTAGCTCGATCGTCTTCTCAGGGATGATCGTCAGCTCAGCGCCGCCCAAAATGCCCGCCATCAAAGCGAGGTAGCCGCAATTGCGCCCCATGACCTCGATCAGGAAGGCGCGCTCGTGGCTTGAGGCAGTGTCGCGCAGGCGGTCGAGCGCGTCAAGGATCGTGTTGAGCGCTGTATCCACGCCGATGCTTATGTTCGTCCCCCAGATATCGTTATCAATGCTGCCTGGTATGCCGACTACTGGCACATTCAGCTTGTGCAAGGCGAGCGCGCCGCGCAGGCTGCCGTCTCCGCCGATCACGATCAAGCCGTCAATGTTGTGTTCGTTCAGCCGCCGCAGGCCGCGCCGTTGCCCTTGGGGCGTTTTGAATTCCTCGTTGCGCGCCGTCTGCAGGATTGTGCCGCCGCGCTGCAAAATGCCGCTCACCTCGCGACTGGTCAGGCGTTGAAAATCGCCTGCTAACAAACCACGATAGGCTTGGCGAATGCCATACACCTCAATGCCTTTCGCTAACGCAGTCCGCACCACAGCGCGGATAGCGGCATTCATGCCCGGCGCATCGCCGCCGCTGGTCATCACGGCGATTCGTTTCATAAATTGCGCTCCCTCACTCTGGGCAGTGGACTTTCGATCAAGTTGTGCTTCAGTCAGGAGTATAACACATCCTGCCTCAGAGCGTTGTGTTCCTCTCGGCGCTCTGCTGCTGTAAAGTGCGTTGCAAGCGCGCTGCACATAGCGCTTGCGGCAATTTATGACAATTGCCCAAAACCGACGCTTTTCGCCCTAGCGCAAGCGCAGAAAGCGTGTATAATCGCGGTAGTCTGTCTAACCGAAGGAGATTCCGATGCAAAAAACGGATTTGGTCAAGCGCGTGGCAGAGGCGGCTAACCTGACGCAAGCAGAGGCGGCAAAGGCGGTGAACGCACTCATCGAGATCGTGACCGAGACGCTGAAGAACGGTGAGAAAGTCACCATCACAGGCTTCGGCACCTTCGAGGTGCGTGAATCGGCGGCACGCACTGGCACCAATCCGCGCACGAAGGAAAAGATCACGATCGCAGCGCGCAAGCGCCCGACGTTCAGCCCCGGCTCGCAGCTGCGCGAGGCCGTCAGCGGCAAGAAGACGTGATCACGACAATTTCCGCGTAGTACGTAGTACACAGCCCTAAGGGCGGGTCAAGCGATCCGCCCTTCTTCATCTTTTCGTCTTTTGCGCAAATTCTTGAGAATACTGAGCCTTCAGCCGGTTGTGGAAAGGCTGCAAGGCCGCCTTTGCATCGGCATAGAGCCGATCCGAAGCCTTCGGGAAAGCGCAAAGACCGCACATGGCTTTTTTCTTGCGGCTGTTGCTGGGCAGTCACGTCGCTGATCCGACTGTAGACGCCATCACACAACGCAATATTCGCTATCTGTACCTCGAGATCGCCTTTGCGAGCGTGTTGGGCGCGATTGTCACCTTCCACGCCGCTTTTGTGGTGCGCGCAGGCGGCGGCGAGGAGCTGGTCGCCCTGCTGAGCGCGATCCCCGCGCTCGTCTCGGCAGTTTTCAGCATTCCGTCGGCGCGCCTGCTGGAGCGACTGCCCAATCGTAGGCGTTGGATCTTCGGCAGCCTGCTGCTCACGCGCGTCAGCACGGGCGCCATTGCGCTCCTGCCGATCTTATTTCCGCAAGATGCAGCGGCTTGGCTGGTGGCGCTGGTGATCTTGCTCAGCTTGCCCACGATCTTCTTCACGAATGGCTTTCAAGCGCTCTTGGCAGAAATCATCCCTGAGCGGCAACGCGCCACAGTCTTCTCTGTGCGGCAGAGCATCTGGGCGATCGGCATTGTGGTCACCTCTTTGCTGGCAGGCCTCTGGCTGGATAGCGCGCCGTTTCCGCTCAATTACCAGCTGATGTATGCCTTCGGCTTCTTGGTCTCGCTGGGCAGCCAACACTACCTGAATCGGTTGATCTTGCCCGAATCGCGCCTCACGCCGGTCGCTACGCGCAAGACGGCGCGCGCCGATGCGCCGCCCGCACAGCTGAACGCCAACATCAGGCGGATGCTCTTCAATTCGCTGGTCTATCACGCAGGCTTGACGTTGCCTTTGGCGCTCTTCACGGTCTATTACATCGAGAGGCTCGAGGCCTCCGATGCGTGGATCGGTCTCAATTCGGCGGTCGGCTTTGCAGGCATGGTGATGGGCAACTTGCTGTGGATGCGCCTGCTACGGCGGCGCAGCTACTCATGGGCGTTGCGCACGGCCAGCCTGCTGACGTGGATCTTCCCAGTTGGAATCGTGCTCTTCCCCGACCTGACGGCGATCTTGTTCATCAACTGGCTTGTCAACCTGTTCCATCCGGGCGTGGAGCTGGGCAGCTTGAACGTGATGCTGAAGCTAGGCGCGGGCGAGCATCGCGCTACATACATGGGCTGGTACAACGCTGTGCTGAACCTCAGCCTGTTCGCCGCGCCTTTGGCAGGCGTTTGGCTAGCAGAGCGGTTCGATATTCCGACTGTGCTGCTCCTCAGCGGCGGCTTACGGATTGCAGGCGGCGCCCTGTTCAATCTGAACCGCGTGCACGAGCCAAGCCGTGAAGCATGCGCTATCCTGCAGGCAGAGCCTAGCCGCGATGCCGCTTGAAGGCGCGCTCATACGCGCGAACGTACTCAGCTGCGCTCTCGCGCCAACTGAAATCGCGCTGCATGGCGCGCAGCTGCATTCGCCGAAATGCCTCAGGGCGGTGGCGATAGGTCTCCAGCGCCCAGCGCAGCGTGCCAAGCACCGCCTCAGGCGTCTCCCACAGGAAAACAAAACCTGTGCCGATCTCGGCATCGCCGTTATCGTAGTTTTGCACGGTATCCGCCAAGCCGCCTGTCTCGCGCACAACGGGCAGCGCTCCGTAGCGCATGGCGATCATCTGGCTGGTGCCGCAAGGCTCGTAGCGGCTCGGCATCAAGAACAGGTCGCTTGCGGCGTAAATGCGCTGCGCAAGGATAGTATCGTAGCCGATCACAGCGCGCATCCGGCCGCCATGAGCGTACTCTAGCGTGCGCAACTCATCTTCAAGGCGGCCTTCGCCGCTGCCTAGGACGATCACTTGCACGTCCTCATCCGCCAACAGGCGATGCAGGGCCGGGATCGCCAGATCGAAGCCTTTTTGCGCGGTCAGGCGCGTGACGGCGCCGATCAGCGGCACATCGGCGCGGCACGGCAAGCCAAGCTGCGCCTGAAGCGCCGTCTTGTTCAAGGCGCGCGGCGCAAGGTCTTGCGCGCTAAACGGGTGCAGCAAGGCAGGATCAGTAGCGGGATCGTTGCGCTCCACATCCAAGCCGTTTAGGATGCCGACGACGTCGCCGCCTTGCGCACGCCAGCGGACGAGCGCCTCCAAGCCTTCTCCAAGGCGCGGATATTGGATTTCTTCAGCATAGCGCGGGCTGACCACTGTGATGACGTCGCTGTAGGCAATCGCGATCGCCAGCAAGTTGTCGCTCTTGCCGTGAAAGACTAGGTCGGGCTGCGTGCGTGCAGGGATGCCGGCGTCGAAGAGCGCGCCGCCCGATTCCTCGCCTTGATAGCCCATGTTGTGAATGGTCAGCACCGTGCCGACGGGCTGCCAGAACGGATCGAAGCGGCTATGCGCAACCAGAAAACTGCCGAGCGCGGTATGCCAGTCGTGGACGTGCAGCACGTCCAGCTTCCAGCCCTCGCGTTGCGCCAATTGCCAAGCCAGAGCGAGCGTGAACTCGCTGAAGGCGATGAAGCGCTGCCGATCCCACTCAGTGTCTGTGTAGAGCTGCCAGCCTTGCCCGAAGAACGGATAGCTCTCAAGGAAATAGACCGGCACGCCATCGCTGGTGGCGTGATGGACGTAGATATCTGCCACGCCGCGCCGCCTGCCGAACTGATAGTGGAAGGCGTAGGCGATGTTGTGGCGCCCGCGCTCGATGAAGCCATGCAAGGGCATCACCACGCGCGCATCTACGCCCATGCTGCGCAGCGCCTTGGGCAGGCCGCCCACTACATCCGCCAGACCGCCTGCCTTGGCAAACGGCGTCATTTCCGCTGCGGCAAACAGGACGTTCATCAGGCGCCTGCCAATTAGGGCACTCGCCGCAGCAGATAGCCTATGCGCAGCCGATCCTCGAACTCCTCGTCGTCCTCGAAATCACCCTCATCGTCGAAGTCGTCTTCGTCGTCGAAGTCTTCTTCCTCGTCCTCATCGAAGTCGTCGAAGTCGTCTTCGTCGTCGAAGTCTTCTTCCTCGTCCTCATCGAAGTCGTCGAAGTCGTCTTCGTCAACCTCCAGATCGTCTTCTTCTTCCTCATAGCGCCGTTTGACGGCGACCACTGACGTGCTGAGCGGCGCGACGGATGCCGCGGGCACAGCGAAAGGCGCGTCGGTCAGCGCAGACGTATCAGGCGCTGCTGCTTCAGACGGTGCGTTCAGAGATACGAGTGCAGTTGCGCTCACGGATGACTCCTTGGCATGTGCAGAGCAAAATCTCAGGCATTGTAACGCCACTTTTTGCGGCAAGTCAACGCTGAATTGCCGCCAGCCTACTCAGTTTTTTTGTCGCCTCGTGCAGAGATGCTTTTTTCGTAAATCTCGCGCCCTGCGCGCTGCGCCGCCTTGCGCACCTCAGGGGCGCTATCGTTGCGGAAGACTTGCTCAAGGGCAGGCAAGGCAGCAGGGTCGCCGAGCAGACGCAACTCGTTGATCGCTCTCAAGCGCACGTTTGGGTCTTTATCCTTCAGGCGTTGAATGTGATACTCCACCAAGCGGCTGACCATAGCTCCTCGAGGCAATCCTCTAGTGAACTCAAGGGCGATCTGGCGATGGATTCGGCGAGAAGTGGCGGCGCTCGTTGGCGAGACGGCGCTCAACAGCCTGATAGATGGTCTTGCCTGCATTCTGGGCCAGCTTGCGGATTTCCAAGTCAGGATCGAGCGCGAAAAGCTGCGCCAGAGCGCCTAAAGCGCGCGGATCGCCAATCAACTCGATCTGGCGTATCGCCTGACGGCGCGTAGCAGCATCAGGATCGTGCAGACGCCGCAGCCATATTTCCAATGGATCGCGCATAGCACACCTCAGCTGAAAAAGTCCTCTGAGAGTCCTTCATCCAACAGGCGCATCAGGTCGAGCGGCGCTTGACTGGGCGGCGCAGGCGGCGTGCTCGCGCGCGTCTGGTGCAGCTCCTCGCGCTGCAGGCTGAGCTGCATCAGATCGTAGGTGCGGGGGTCTTTTTCGATCAAGCTGCGCAAGAAGGCTTCCTGACGCTCGCTGAGCGAAGGCGCGGTTGTCGCGGCGGGGGTCTGTGCGCTGCGCTTGGCGGCGTAGATGATCTGCCCTGCCCAATGCGCTACTTGGCGCACGCTCGGCTCGGGATCGGTTCGATAGACTTGCGCAATGGCGTTCAACGCGCGCACCTCCTCGACCATCGCCAAGATGCGCAAGGTCTCGATGCGCACTGATTGATCAGGATGCTTCAGGCGTTCTAACAGCTCGGGCAACACGACCGCACCTACCTTTTCGGCAACTTCGCTTATAGGCTAACGCACGCCGAGCAGAATGTCCATTGCGATTCGGTGAATTACTCACTTGCTGAAGTGCGTGCCACTCCTGAGAGGCGGAACTGTGGCGCGGCCTTGTAGCGCAGGCTCACCCGACTCCGCCTAGGTACATGACGCCGCTGCCCGCGCCTGCTTTCGCCGTGTACGGCGTGCAGACTCGCCCGCTCTGCGCCGTGTAAGCTGCGCTGACCGCCTCGATAGTTTGCGAGACCGCCTCATCTGCCACTAGCGCAATCACGGCGCCGCCGAAGCCGCCGCCCATCATGCGCGCGCCGTAGACTCCGCTCTGTTGTTGTGCCAATGCCGCCATCAGGTCCAGCTCAGGGATGCTGACTTGGTACAGTTGGCTCAGGCTGGCGTGGCTGGCGTTCAGCAGCGCGCCCAGCTTATCGAGGTCGCCTTGCTGCAGCGCCTCAGCTGCCGCCAGCGTGCGCGCGTTCTCTTCCAGCACGTGCTGCGCTCGCCGTGCTATCACCTCAGGCATCTCGGCACGTTTGGCGGCGAATAGCTCGGGCGTGGCGTCGCGCAGGCTCGGCACGCCCATGATGCGCGCCGCCTGCTCGCACTGCTCGCGCCGCAGCCCGTATTCGCTGCTCACCAGCTCGCGCCGCACGCCTGTGTCGAGCGTGACAAGCGTCACGCCCTTGGGCAGCGGCACGGGCGTCGCCTCAAGGCTGCGGCAATCGATCAGAAAAGCGTGGTCGAGCTTGCCGATGGCTGCGATCAGCTGATCCATGATGCCGCTGCGAATGCCGATGAAATGATGCTCCACCTGCTGCCCGAGCAGCGCTTTTTGAGTCTGTGTGAGCGGCACGCCGAGCAGGGCGCTGAGCGCCTCGAACATGGCGACCTCGATGGCGGCTGATGAGCTGAAGCCCGCGCCAAGCGGCACGTTGCCCGCAATGGTGAAGTTCATGCCGCGCAAGCGATTGGGATTCTGCCCGTTGAGCAAAGCGAGCGTGCCGCACAGCGCGATCGCGCCGCGTATGTAGCGCGTCCAAGCCGGCAAGGAATCGTCGTGCAGGCGCGCCAGTGGAAAGGTCACCTCGCTCTCGAAGTCGAGCGAGTGCAGCACGATCAGGTCATCGTCGCGCAAGTTTGCCGCCACGTAAATCGCCTTATCAATCGCGGCGGGCAACACGAAGCCGTCGTTGTAATCAGTATGCTCGCCGATGAGGTTCACTCTGCCCGGCGCGTAGGCGACGCACAGCGGCGGCGCTTGGTGGCGCGCTGTGTAAGCGGCAAGCGCCGCCTGCTGCGGCTGCTCCACCTGCCTAACCGTGCCCGGCAGGTGCTTCTTCGCCATCTGGATCGTCCACGCCTGCAGATCGGCGAGGTCTTTGGCGATGTAGATATTCAGCTCAGGAAACTGCTCGGCGAGGCGCGCCGCGTGCTGGATCACCAACTGGCGCGCGCGCCGACTGGCGCTCTCAAGCGTATCTGTGGCGCGCTTATCCGCGCGCGGCGCGTCTGTTTGCGGGCTGCCTGCTGGCTCAGCCTGCTCTGCATAGCTCGGATCGATGTAAAGCCCTAAGGCTTGGTGGCGTCTGAGCGCGCTGAGCGCCACCCAACCGCTCTCAGCCAACGCGCCGACACTCGCTGTCTCGTTTGTGATCGCCATCAGGACGACCTGAGCGCGTTGCAATGCCTCTGCTTCGCGGCGACTCGCTGCTTCGTCCCACTGCGGCACAATCGGATCAAAGACGCTGATGCCTTCTGCCGCGCACGCCGCCTTGATCGGCTCGCGCCATTGCGAGCTGCCAGCCGTCCCCATCAAAAAAACAACCGCGTGATTGTCCGCCATAGCTGAAAACAACCTCGAAAAACGACCCGATAGCACACTTCGCCGTCTAGCGGCGCATGATGGCGCAGCGCCTCTCCAGCATAGCGCCCCGCAGCGGCAGGCGTTGAGCGATTCCCCATTTCAGTTACGCTATCCTCAGCGCAGCGCGTGCAGAACGGCATTGCGTACAGCTTACCACAGGTCAGGTGGGTTGACAATGTGCGCATGCCGCCCTAGAACTGACTGAGGCGACCTTTCCCAAGACCTCGCAAGTCGCGGTTGTTTCCTCTGCTCAAGTGATGTAGATTTTGACATATGAACTGCGAGCCACATTCACTCATCGCTTGTTCAGGCATCATCTTGGCAGGCGGACGCAGCCGCCGCTTGGGCGAGGATAAGCGCGCCTTGCGCTTGTGGGGAGAAAACGCGCCGACGCTGCTGGAACGCACCTGCGCCGTGTTGGCGCCGCTGTGCGCCGAGCTGATCGTAGTCCTGAACGATCCTGAGGCGTGGTCAGGGCTATCGGCGCGCTTGGTGC
>JAGHYP010000064.1 GCA_017743585.1 Chloroflexota bacterium | reverse complement strand
CGATAGTTATAAATCTCGCCGTTGAAAACAACGCCAACGCTGCGATCCTCGTTGTTGAAGATTACGCCCGGCGGCGCGCTCAGATCGATGATCGCCAAGCGCGTGGCGCCGAAGGCGAGCTGCTGCGCCCGATAGGCGCCTTGACCGTCCGGCCCGCGATGCCGCAGGCAGAGACCCATTGCCTCCACCAGATCCATGTCAGCGCTGTTGCTGGAGAAATGCCCGTAGATGCCGCACATGAGAGAGCGTTTCCTCGCTGGGAGCATGACCTTAACAGCCGCTGCCATTATAGCGCCGTTCGCGCAGAGCGAACCGGCATCCAGCTGTGCCGCCCCGCGGCGCTTCGCTCTGGCTTTTTGCACAAAGCGCGCTTGGGCGCGCCGCCTTGAGCTTTGCACCCCCCATCATGAGCCCCACCCTGCCCGCCACACCCCCCTTCGCTCAGCTGAGGTCGGCAATCGCCAACCTCACCTTTCGCCCAAGCCTCTCAAAATCCCTATCCCTGAGGCGCTTGCGGAAATTTCGTTAGAATCTCTTACCCAGACATCATAGTTTAAGATTTTTTCACAAGCAAAACAAATCTTTCACCTCCTCTTCGCCTAGAATCTATCAGGGTCGCCTCTCTTGGGAAACTCGGATCGAATTTATGCGGAAAATCGGGCATGGAGAGGACTTGACAAACACTCCGCCTTATGCTACACTTCTGGGCAGTGAGTTGCGGAAAAATGTGCCTCAAAAATCGGGCTACAAGGCGTCTGAACCGAGCGTTAGGTCATAGATGTATGCCCGCTGAGGCGCGCAGGTGAACGGTTGCAACCCCCTCCGACCCGCAGAGGGTACTGAAACCTACCATATGTACAGCAGCCAGCACCGCAATCACGACGTTGCAACCCCCTCCGACCCGCAGAGGGTACTGAAACCCGTCCGGGACGCAGATGACCTCAGCCTCGACCCGTCGCAACCCCCTCCGACCCGCAGAGGGTACTGAGACAGGCATCCGCCGGCTTTTTTAATGGCCGGCCTGGCTGCGCCCCCTCCGACCCGCAGAGGACGCTGAGACCGAGCTTGCGAACCTCAGCGCCAGCAATGAAAGCCCTGATCGCCTCTCTGCAGGGCGATCAGGGCTGCGCTATGGATACATCGCCTTGTGTGGCGCGCAGGGGCGCGCGGCTCAGTCTTCCTCGTCTAGCCGCAAGAGCGCCATGAAGGCTTCTTGTGGCACTTCCACGCTGCCGATCATCTTCAGGCGGCGCTTGCCTCGCTTCTGTTTCTCCAGCAGCTTCTTCTTGCGCGTGATATCGCCGCCATAGCACTTCGCCAGCACGTCCTTGCGGAGCGCCTTGATATCAGCGCGGCAGATGATCCTGCCGCCAATCGCAGCTTGGATCGGCACAGCGAACAATTGGCGCGGGATCAGCTCTTTCAGCTTGGAGACCAGGCGCTGCCCCTTTTGATAGGCTTCATCGCGATGCACGATCATGGCGAGCGCGTCCACAGGCGCCCCGTTGACCAGCACTTCCAGCTTGACCAGCTTATCGGGATAGTAGCCATCGAAGGTGTAATCGAGGCTGGCGTAGCCTTTGGTCGCCGATTTCAGCCTATCGTGGAAGTCCACGATCAGCTCGGAGAGCGGCATCAGGTAGGTGGCGTTCACGCGCGAGCGGTCAATGTACTCCATGCCCAGATACTTGCCGCGCCGCTTGGTCACCAGCTCCATGATGGCGCCGATGTAGGCATCGGGCGTGAAGATGCTGACCTTCATCCATGGCTCGCGCACTTCCTCGATGGCGCTCTCATCCGGCATCCGAGCGGGGCTATCCACAAGGCGCACCTCGCCGTTGCGCAGCTTCACTTCGTACTCCACGCTTGGCGCGGTCATCAGGATATCGAGGTTGTATTCGCGCTCAAGGCGCTCTTGCACGATCTCCATGTGGAACAAGCCGAGGAAGCCGACTCGAAAGCCGAAGTTCAGCGCTTGCGAGTTCTCAGGCTCAAAAACCAGCGAGGCGTCGTTCAGCTGCAATTTCTCCAGCGCGTCGCGCAAGGCGGGGTAGTCCTCTGCCTCAACGGGGTAGACGCCCGCGAAGACCATCGGCTTGGCGCGCCGATAGCCGGGCAAAGGCTCGGCAGCGCCGTTCACCTTGCTGGTGATCGTGTCGCCGACTCGGCACTCCTGCACGGTTTTGAGGCCCGTGGCGATGTAGCCGACCTCGCCTGCCGATAGGCGCTCGACCTCGCGCATCGTCGGCGCGAAGATGCCGATCTCAACGGGATCGAAGGCGATTCCAGTGGACATCACGCGCAGCGGCGTGTGCCGATCCAGAGAGCCATTCACGACTCTGACGTAAGCGATCACGCCTTTGTAGCTATCGTAGTGGCTATCGAAGATGAGCGCTTGCAACGGCGCCTCAGGGTCGCCCTTGGGCGGCGGCACGCGCTTGACCACAGCCTCTAGCACTGCTTGCACATTGTGACCTGTCTTGGCGCTGACGCAGATCATCTCCGCAGCAGGCACGCCGAGCAAGTCTTCAAGGTCTTTGGCGACCTCATCAGGGCGCGCAGCGGGCAGGTCAATCTTATTGATGACGGGGATGATCTCGAGGTTGTTCTCAAGGGCGAGGTAGAGATTGGCGAGCGTCTGCGCTTCGATGCCTTGGCTGGCATCCACGACGAGCAGAGCGCCCTCGCAGGATTGCAGCGCGCGGCTGACTTCATAGGCGAAGTCCACATGGCCAGGCGTATCGATCAGGTTCATCTCATAGGTTTCACCGTCAAGCGCGGTGTAGGTCATGCGCACAGCCGAGGCTTTGATCGTCACGCCGCGCTCGCGCTCCAAGTCCATGCTATCTAGCACTTGGGCTTGCATCTCGCGCTCGCTGATCGTGCCTGTGAGCTGCAGCAGCCGATCGGCGAGCGTGCTTTTGCCGTGATCCACATGCGCAATGATGCAGAAGTTCCGAATTTTCGCCTGTTCCATTTGAAGTCCTTGCTTCAGCGCAGCCGTGCAGCGGCGCGTTCACCTCACTTTGCGATGTGCCGCGCGTAAATCATAGCATAAGATGGGCGCAAGTGACAGGCTTGACCGCTTAGCGCTACACGCGCTGCACAGAATGCGGTATGATCGAGGCGTGCTGCAGGCTCTGGGAATGGTGAGGCAATGGCTGAACTGGGCAAGGGCATCGGCAGGGGCGGGCGCGCGTTGCGCATCCTCGGCGTCGGCTTCCTGATCCTAGTCTTCGTCGCCTCAGGGCTGCCTTGGGATAGCGCAGCGCTGCCGAGCGCCACGCCACAAGCGACGGCCGGCGGCAACGCGCATCCGAGCGTGCCGGCGGGCGGCACATCAGTGGTGGTGGTAGGCACGTACGTGCATCCGAGCGGCATGTTTTCCGTGCCAAAGGTGAGCGGCTGGGAATTGCCGGGCGATTCGCCTGAGGAGAGCCTCGCCGCGACGCCCGATCAGCCGATCACGCGCGCTGGCGCGACTTTCATCAACGTCGCGGCGGCCAGCGTGGTGCACGCCTTTGTGGAAGATAATCCCGCGCTCAGCTCGGGCGACCTTGAGGCGCTGCAGAAGTACTATACCGCTGAGCAGCTCAGCGCGGCGTGGAGTCGGTATAACGGTGGCTGGCGCGAGCTCGGGCGGCACATAGAAGGCGACGCGCTGATCATCGACACTGAGATGACGCACGAAGGCTTGGTCTACTTGGGCAGGCAGATCGCGCGCTTGCAAGATCGCTGGCTGATGGTGATGCGTCTGGTGGCGCCGAACAACAATCCGAGCCTGATCGAACGCCTGCAAGCGATCTATCAGCCGCATTTTCACCTGTGGCAGACCTCGATCAGCGCGCCGATGAACTGGCGCACGCTCGCCGATACGGTCGCGGGCTACTTGATTCGCTTTCCGAGCGCATGGCGGCAAGAAGATGGCAAGGCGGGCGCGCCGTACACGATCAGCGGCGAGCTGGATGGGCAGACGTATCTTCTGAACACGCGCGCCGTGCCGAATGTGCGAATTGCCGATGAGGAGGCGGCGCGCGCTTGGGTGCGAGAGGCGTATCCGCGCGCGACGCTGCAAAGCGTCCAGCCTGAGGTGCGCGGCCCGTATAACGGCTACACAGTCTCGTTCCTCGCGCCCGACCCTGACGGCAATCAGCGCAGCATGAGCGCGACGCTGATCAACGGCGAAGGCGCGCTGTACACAGCAGTGCTGCAAACGCTCGCCGAAGGGCGCGATTTGTTAGCGCCGGGCGATAACAGCATCTCGCCCGAATTGTTTCGCATCCGTCAAACGCTGACGCCGTTGCGCCTTGCGCCGCTGAGCAGCTTGCCAACACCAACACCCGCCGGCTGAGCAGCGCAATCGTCGAGAGTTTCTGCGGCAGGTGTGGCAACCTGAATCACGATTCGGATGAGTAAATCGCACAACGTCCGAATATTTGGCTTGCGCGCTGCGCCAGCTATCGCGGTCGCTGAGCGCGGCAAGGTCGATCTGATTGCGCTGCCCGCGCCGCTGACCTGAAAACATTGCGCGGCGCGGATCGCGGTAGCACGCTGCATGAGCCTGAGGAAGCAGCGCTGCGCGCTTTCCTCACGCGGCACGGCTTCCCGAGCGCCTGAGATTGTTGGAGGGCAGCAACTGCGCTATAGTGTTGCCTCGATAAACTCGATAAAGTTGTGGCGTCAAAAGCATTTTTGAGAGGCTCTTTCACTATGGCAGTTGCGACTACCACGCCTGAGATCGCACCGCGCGGCGGACTCTCGCTGACGAAGCGGCAGGCGCGGCTTGCCATGATCATGCTCGCGCCGACCTTCTTCGTGCTGATCTTGGTCGCTCTCTACCCGCTTGTGCGCACGTTCTCTGCCAGCTTCACGGACGAGCCATTCGCGCGCCCTGAAGTGGCAGTCAACAACGTCGGTCTGGCGAACTATCAACGGCTGTTCGGGGTGCAGATCGCGCCTTTCCCAGAGGGGGCGCGGCTGCGCGATGTGATCGTGCCGGGCTATCAGCGCGTCAGCACGTTTGAGCTGTTCGGTCAACGCTATCTGCTGGCAGCTAGCGACCCGATGTGGCTACAAGCCGTCGTCAATACAGTCTTATTCACGGTCATCTCAGTCTCGCTAGAGCTTGTGATCGGCTTAGTCGTGGCGCTCGTCGTCAACACACGATTTCGCGGGCGCGGCGTGATGCGCGCTGTGATGCTGATCCCATGGGCGATTCCAACGGCGATCTCGACCGTGCTGTGGCGCTACATGCTGAACGATAACACCTCAGGCGCGCTGAACGCCCTGCTGAACGCCTTCGGCATCATTGAGCCTGCCGATAGCATCGCTTGGCGCTCGCAGTATCCGCTGCTCTCGGTCATCATTGTGGATGTGTGGAAAACCGTGCCGTTCATGGCGCTTTTGCTCTTGGCAGGCTTGCAGATTATCCCGCACGATCTGTATGAAGCAGCTGCTGTGGATGGCGCCAACGCAAGTCAGCGTTTTTTCCGCATCACGCTGCCACTACTGCTCCCAACCATCTTGATAGCGCTCGTCTTCCGCACGCTGGACGCCTTGCGCGCCTTCGATGTCTTCTACATCCTGCTGCCCAACACCACACGCTCAATGGCAACTCACAACTATGAGGTGATGGTCTCCAGCTATCAATACGGCTACGCTTCCGCCACAGGCGTGCTGATCTTCATCATCATCTTCGCTTTCACCATTCTGTACATGAGCTTGTTCCGCGTAGAGGTGGACTGATGGCAGGTAAACACGGGATTGGCTATTGGCTAGGTCGCATTGGTTTCAGCGCGCTGGTGATTGCAATCTTCCTGTACACAGTGTTTCCGTTCTATTGGGCGCTGATCTCAGCTTTGAAGCCTGAGCGCGAGCTGATCCAGACGCCGGCGACCTTCTTCCCACAGACCATCACGCTGCAGAACTTCGAGGCAATCTTCCGCAACGATGCCTTTCTGCGCGGCTTGCTGAACAGCTCAGTCGTCTCTGTCGTGGTGGTGATCTCGGCGCTGTGCATCGGCTCGTTCGCGGCGTATGCGCTAGGGCGCCTGAAGCTCAGGGGCAAGCGCTGGATTCTGTACGTGATCCTCTCGATGACGCTCTTTCCGCAGATTTCCGTGCTGCCCGGCTTGTTCTCGCTCGTCAATCAGCTGGGCATGTATGGCAGCACCACCTCGTTGATGACGACGTATTTGATCTTCACCTTGCCGTTCACGGTCTGGGTGCTGACCTCGTTCTTCCGTGCGCTGCCCGCTGAGCTGGAACAAGCGGCGCTGGTGGACGGCTGCACGCCCTTCCAGACTTTCTACAAGATTCTGCTGCCGCTGACCGCGCCTGCGCTGGTGACCACTGGCTTGCTCACCTTCATCGCCTCATGGAACGAGTATCTCTTCTCGCTCACTTTCACCTTGACTCAGCCTGCAGCGCAGACCGTGACGGTGGCGATCACCAAGTTCACAGGCGTGATCGCGCGCAATGAGCCGTTCGGCGAGATCATGGCTGCCTCTGTGGTTGTGACTGTGCCGCTGATCGTGCTGGTGCTGATCTTCCAGCAGCGGATTGTGCAAGGCCTGACGGCTGGCGCTGTCAAGGGTTGAGAATGTGCCTTGTCGCAACCTGGCGCGTCTTGCGGCTTGGCTTGTTCGGCGCGCTGCTGAGCGGCCTCGGCCTGAGCGTCGCGTTAGCACTCGGACTCGCCGATCCGCCGCGCCACGGAACGTTGTATGCAGCCACAGACGCGCTTGAGGCGTCGCTCAGCCTGCCGCGCGCGCCGTTCACCTTGATTGCGCGCGGCGCCTGGTCGGCGCAGGCGTCTCCGCTCGACTCGTGGCATTTGGTCTTCAGCGCCGATGGCGCGCTGCGCTTCACGCTCAGCTTGCACGGCGATGCGTCGTTCGCGCTCGCGCCGCTCCAGGCCGACTCGCTCGGCTTCATCCATTTGCGTCGCCCGCCTGAGCCGAACGAAGTGTTGCTCTTCGTCACTGAGCGCGAGGCGCTCTTGTATCTGAACCGCGAGTTGGCATGGCGCGGCGCGCTGCCTGACGCAGAGCAGGTCAATTGGCGCGGCGCGTTGCACAGCATCTCGGTCGCGCTCTACACGCCGTAAGTGCCTGCGAGTGCGCTGCCACGCTCATTGGCAGATGCCGGGCGTCTTGGAAGGCATCGCGGCACACGGAGAGCGGCTCTAGGTTGCTTGACCGTGCATATCGGCGACGTGCCAACGCGCGGCGCGCCGAACACGGGCGAGATCAAAGCAAAAGCATATGACAGACTTTCCGCAAACTGGCAGAGCTGGGCTTCAGCGGCACGCTCAGCTTGGAATTCCACGCCGACGGTCAGGAAGCGGCGGCGCCGAGCTGAGCCCGCACCATGTTGTAGCAAGTGGGTCTGGAGAGCCCGCCTCAGCACACGCCGCACATCTGGCAGAAGCGCTCGGCGTCGCCGTGCCGCCAATAGCCGCGCTGCTGGCGAATGCGCAATAGACGCGCCACCTCATGCGGCGGCAAGGTTGGCAGCGGTCCTAACTGCGCCGCGCGCTGTAAGATGCTCGCTGTGTGTTCTAGCACCTCCATGCGCAAAAAAGCCTCCCACAAATCCGCGCCGACGGTCAGCGCGCCGGTATGCGCAATCAGCAGCGCGTCATGCTCAGCGACCAAAGTGCGAACTGCCTCGCATTGCTCGGCGCTATACGGCGCGCTGTAAGCGGCAGTCGGCACCAAGCCGAGTAGGATGACCGCCTCGGGCAGCACGCATGTCCGCATGCTCAGATTGGCGAGCGTGAGCGCGACGGCGTGCGGCGGCGCCGCAAGCAGCACGCCGTGCAGATCGGCGCGCTGTTGGTAGCACAGCGCGTGCAGCAACGGCTCACCTTCCGAAGCTGCCAGCGCGTCTTCAAAGGCGACCTTCAGGAGTTGATCGGGCTGCAAAAAGCCTTTGGCGAGCTGAGTAGGCGTCAAGAGCAAGTGCGTCGCGTCTAGCCGCGCGCTCAGGCTGCCTGCCGTGCCGCTGAGCCAGCCAGTCTCGTGCAACTGCCGCCCGATGTGGCATAGCAGGCTGCGCAAGCTCGCCTCGTCGCGCGCGGCGCTGCGCTCAGGCTCAACGAGGTCGCGCCCAGAGTGGGGAATGAGCAGGCTCATGCTTGCAGGTAGCGCGCCAGCTTATCGGCAAGCTCGCGCAGGTCAATCGGCTTGGAGATGTAGTCGTCGCAGCCTGCGTCGAGCGCCCGCTCGCGGTCGCCGACCATCGCGTGAGCGGTCAGGGCGATGATCGGGATGTGTTGCAGCTCAGGCGTGGCTTTGATGCGCCGCGCGACAGTCAGGCCGTCCACTTTGGGCAGCGAGATATCCATCAGGATCAGATCAGGGCGCTCAGCGTTCGCCTTTTTAACGCCTTCCTCGCCATCGGTCGCGATGATGACTTCATAATTCATCACACCCAGCATCTCCGTGATTAAGGCGCGATTATCGGCGTTATCTTCCACAACAAGGATACGGCTGCCCATGCGGAATAACTTGCCTCCAGAGGCGCCTTGAGGCGCGCGAGAACGTCGCCGCCAATTGTGTCTGATTCGAGCGCGCCGCGCAAGCCCAAGTCGCGCCTTAGAGCGAGTCGTCTTCGGCGAGCGGCGCCTTGTCAGGCGCGGCAGCAGCGGCGACGGCGTCGCTTGGCGCGTCGCGCAGACGCAATGCCACGCGCTGCACGTCGAAATCAACCATCTGATAGCCGAGCGCTTCCAGCAGCTCATCAGGGCGACCTGAGCCGCCGGGCGTGCTGTACAGGTCGGCATAAAGCGCGCCGTCCGCGCCGATCTGCAGCGCGCGGATGAGCGGCTTGAGATCGTAGACTTTCTCACGGCGCGTGCGCAAGATTTGCGGCTGCGCCAACAGCGCCGCGACGCGCTCTGCCATGCCTGCCACTGCCTCAGGCGCTGAGTCCGCGCGCGGCGCGATGCGAAAGACTGCGCTCTCGACTAGTGTCTGCAAAGCGGGCGCGCGGAGCGGCACTTCCTCGATCTTCAAAACCGGCAAGTCGGGCGGGCTGACTGCCATCAAGCGCTCTGCCAAGCCTTCGAGCGGCTCAGGGCGCTCAAGCCAGATATCGAGCAGCTCGCACTCGCTGGTGACGCCGAGCGGCAATGGCGATGCCAGCTGCAGGCGCGGATGTGCGTTGAACCCTTGCGTGTAAGCGAGCGCCAGCTGCGCGCGCCGCAAAATGCGTTCCCACGTCTTGGCGAGGTCGAGATGTCCGATGAATTTGAGCGCGCCGCGCTTGGCAAACGTGATCCGCAGGCGCTGCAAAGGCGCGCGTTCCTGCATCGCTAGCTGATAACCCCCAGCGCCTTGCCCACTTTCTCAAAAGCGCTTAGCGCTTGCTCGAGGTCGGATTGGCTGTGCATCGCGCTGTTCATCACGCGGATGCGCGCCTTGCCATGCGGCACTGTTGGATAGCCGATTGCCATAGCGAACACGCCTTCCTCAAACAGCTGACGGCTGAAGCGCTGCGCCAATTGCGCCTCGCCCAACATGACAGGCACGATCGGCGTCTGTGAGAGGCCAACATCGAAGCCGAGCGTCTGCATCTCGCGGCGGAAGAACTCAGTGTTGCGCCATAGCCGCTCCACAAGCTCAGTGCTGTTCTCTAGGATATCGAGCGCGGCAAGGCACGCCGCTACGTCTGGCACGGTCATGGCGCTGCTGAACAAAAACGGACGCGCGCGTTGCCGCAACCACTCGATGATGGTCGCATTGCCTGCCACCACGCCGCCGACCACGCCGAACGCCTTGCTGAGCGTGCCGACCTCGATATCCACCTTGCCGTGCAGATGGAAATGATCCACAATGCCGCGTCCGCCGCGGCCGAGGACGCCTTCGCCGTGTGCGTCGTCCACCATCAGCAGAATGTCGTGTTGGCGCGCCAATTCGCAAATCTCGGGCAGCGGCGCGATATCGCCATCCATGCTGAAGACGCCGTCGGTCACGATCAGGCGGCGCGTCTCGGCGCTGAACGGCGTGCTTTCGATCTTCCGGCGCAGATCGTCCACATCGGCGTGTTTGTAGCGCACGATCTCGGCGCGGCTGAGCCGTGCGCCGTCAATGATGCTGGCGTGGTTCAGCTCATCGCTGAAGATGATATCGCCCTTGCCGACGAGCGCGGGGATAGTCGCCAGATTGGCGTTGAAGCCGCTCTGGAAGGTGATCGCCGCCTCGACCCCCTTGAAGGCTGCTAAGCGCTGCTCAAGCGCCACGTGCAGGTTCATCGTGCCTGCGATGCTGCGCACTGCCGCCGGCCCGACGCCATATGTGCGCATGGCGCGCTCGGCTGCTTCGATCAAGCGCGGATCGCTCGCCAGACCGAGGTAATTGTTGGTGCAAAGATTCAGCACGCGGCGACCGTCAACCGTGATCCACGGGCCTTGCGCCGATTCAATCGTGCGGATGGTGTTGAATAAGCCCTGCTCGCGCAGCGCCGCCATCTCTCTCTCGATCCAAGCCGTCTTGCCGGGCATTCTTTGTCGCTCCTGCTATGTGAAACCAATTCTTTTTGAGCGCCTTCAGATCGCTGCGTCAATTTTAAGCCGCTGCGCGCGCTTTGCACACTGCGAATCCTTGCGCGCTGTTTATCGCGCGTGACGGCGAAGCCGCTCATGGAATGCTTCAGCCGCTCGGCGGGCGGCATCGCGCAATCAGCGCAATTATGCGCAAAAGCGACATGTATATACGCCGAAAAGGCGTTGTTGTGCAGCTGAGAAGGCGTGGTATAGTTATGGCAGTGCCTAGAGATCTAGAAATCTAGGACGCGCAAGCTGCACACAGGCGCACATGAACCTAACTGACCTGACCATCACCGAGGCGCTGAGGGAGCTGCGCGCGCGGCGCATCAGCGCGCTTGAGCTGACTCAGGCACATCTCGCGCGCATCGCCGAGCTCGAGCCGCGCATCGGCGCCTACCTGACCGTGACGGCTGAGCGCGCGCTTGAGCAGGCGCGCCAAGCCGATGCGCGCCTCGCACAGGGCGACGACGCGCTGTTGCTAGGCATCCCGCTCGCCATCAAAGACGTGCTTTGCACAGAAGGCGTGCCGACCACAGCAGGCTCGCGCATTTTGGAAGGTTTTGTGCCGCCATATACTGCCACAGCCGTTCAAAAGCTCTTCGCAAGCGGCGCGATCATGCTCGGCAAGAGCAACACTGACGAATTTGCAATGGGCTCGTCCACTGAGAATAGCGCCTATCACATCACGCGCAATCCGCATCGCTTGGATCGGATACCGGGCGGCAGCAGCGGCGGCAGCGCGGCGGCAGTGGCAGCGCGCATGGCGATGGGCGCGCTGCCACTGCCGCCGCGCTGCCGC
>JAGHYP010000063.1 GCA_017743585.1 Chloroflexota bacterium | reverse complement strand
GATAGGCGATGGTTGTGCTGAAGCTATCGGGCAGCGCTTCCCTCAGCAGCTTGACCGATGCCTGCAAGTCTTCCAGCTCTTCGCCAGGATAGCCGACCATCATGAAGAAGTAGACGTGAATGCCGACCTCACGACACGCCTCTGCAGCGCGATAAATTTGCTCCACCTTCGTGCCTTTCTTCATCGCGTTCAGCACCTTTTGCGAGCCGCTCTCCGCGCCGAAGTAAATCTTGCGGCAACCGATCTCTTGCAGCGCCTTCAAAAGCGGTACATCCACCAAATTAACGCGGCTCAGGCACTCGAATGGAATAGCGGCATCGCGCTTCAGCACTTCGGCGCGCCATTCGAAAATCCACTTGCGATCCACGCCTGTGATATCATCCACAACGCGAATTTGATCAGGATTGTATTGTTCCTTGATCAAGCGCATCTCTTCAGCTGCGTTCGCCGCTGAGCGCGAGCGATATGAGCGTCCAAAGATGCCTTTCTGACACCACGTGCAAGCGTAGGGACAGCCGCGCGTGTTGATCATGCTCATGCTCCAGTAGCCATGCCGCGCCGTCCAGTGCTTTTTGTAAGCCTCGAAGTCAACCAAGTCGCGGGCAGGGAACGGAATTGAGTCCATATCCGCGATCGCAGGGCGCGGCGGCGTCGAGACGACCTCGCCGCGCTCATCCCGAAAGCGCAAGCCGCGAATGGCGCGCAAGCTGAGCAGATCGGCGCCATGGCGTCCTGTCAGATGGTTCATCAGCTCGATGATGGTCGCTTCGCCTTCATCCCAGACGATGAAATCTACAACGCGCTTGCCATCCGCGCCGCTGTGCCGCAGATACGCCTCAGGTTTGCCCGTCGGATCAGGTCCGCCGAAGATGACCATCGCGCCGTGCCGCTTGGCGATCTCAGCCAGCGCCAGAGCGTGGCGCCGCACTGTGATGAGCGCCGTGATGCCGACCGCCTTCGGACGGTAGCGCGCCAGCGCACGCTCGAAGCCGCTGTAACCTTGCTCAAAAGCGCCGTCGTAAACGGCGACGCTATAGGCGTTCTGGCGCAGCACGGCTGCCAGATACAGCAAGCCGAGCGGGAAATAGGGCGTCATCAGCTGGCGCTCGACAGGATCGAGCCAGACGAAGAGCGGATTCGCTAACAAAATATCAACCTGTCCGTCAATTGTGGCGCGTACGCACATGAGCAAGCTCACACTTTGCGATTATGGACGATGCTCTACATTGTAGTCTGTTGACAAGATGAGTCAAAAAGGCTATACTGAAATGCAGTAGCAAAGGAGAACAGTCACGATGAACCGTGTAGTCCGTCTTTTCATAGCCTTTTTGCTGTTTGCGCTGTCATTCAGCTTTGTCGCACCTGTGCGCGCTGCGCTTGTAGTCCATCCGGGCAATCCGCAAGGTTGGTTGATCGGCACTGTACCGCCGATAGGCGCGCCTGCCTTCGCCGATTTTGTCAACGGTCCCGGCGCGCCGCCGCTCGGCACAGGCAGCTATCGCGTCACGATTGTCGCACCGAACACCAAGCGCCAGATCGGACGCGCAGATTACAATGGCACGCCGCTCGGCAGCCTGAACATCGCTTACAGCACGCATCGCCTCGGCACAAACGCTAACGATTGGTATATCAACGTTTGGATCGACACGACTGGCGCGGCAGGACTCGCCAATTGTCGGTTAGATTTTGCGCCAAACGCTGGAGCGGTCGGCTCGTGGATCACGCACAATGCTATGAGTGCGCCAAACGGTTGGTATACTGGCGGCGGATGCCCTATCACACTGATCAACGTCGCCTTCTCGGCAGTCGCGGCTGCCTATCCGAACGCTGTGGTGCGCTCGCCGTTTGTGGCAGGCGCGCCTTCGATCATCTTCAACATAGGCGATACAGGAGCTGGCTATGTGGGCTACGATGGCGCCATTGACGCGATCACCATCAACGGCACCACGTGGGACTTCGAACTGACGCCGCCTGCTGCGCCTGCCTCAGTTGAATTCTTCAATCCGGGCGATTGCCGCGTCGATCCGCGCCCAGGCGACCGCCTTGCCATCTGCTGCGAAGCGGAGCGGATCGTGGTCTATGGCGTGGCAGATAACAGCCGCGGCTTCTTGCTCGATACGTTCAACTTTGAAGCGTTAGTGAAGGCAGGTCGCCGCGGCATCTTTTTGGATAAAAAGCAAGACGGCGTGATCTCAGCCAGCATGAGCCGCTCGGAACACATCTGGGTCGCTTGGAATGGCGGTCAGTACAACGCCACAGGCTTGCCCGATCAAGGCTTCGCCAAGCTAGTGCGCTGTCCGTTACCTGCTGCAGTGATCGAAGCGCTCAAACAGCGCAACGATTGACTTGTGCGCTGTGCCGCAGGTGCAATTGCGCTCGCGGCACGCCTCAGCTGAACAGGTTGATGACGAGCGCGATCAGCGCGACTGCGTTCAAGCCTGCTAGGATCAAGATATCGAGCGGCAACTGCATCCCTGCAACGCTGCTTGCCGCTTCAATTTCCGCAGGGATGCGCGAGAACGGATCGGACGAATCGTAATGGGCAGAGACGCCGCTCGCGCTGAGTTTGCCGCTTTGCTTGCCGCCGAACAGACTAGGCGGCACAAGGCGCGGGCGCGGCACAGATATTGGCACAGGCGCCGGCTCAGGCTCGGCGCGCAGGATGTCTTCAGCCGTGAGCGGCACGTCATCGCCTTGTTCAAAAGGACGGCTGTCCAAGCTCTCAGGCGGCTCGTAGAGCGATAGGTCGGGCTGCAGCGCATCGAGGAGTGGCTCATCGCCGAGAGCATCTGCCGAAAAGCCGCGCTGCTCAGCGGAAGGCGGCGCCTCGGCGTAATCGAACGCGCTTGGCGACGGCTTATCTGCGCTAGGCGCAGGCGCGCTAACGTCAATGAAATCAAAATTGCCTAGATCGTCAGCGAATTGATCGGCGGGCGGACTGAAAGGACCTTCGGCAAGCGGCGCGCTGGCGAAAGCTTTGTTAGACGTGCCGAGCGGCAAGCTCGCCAGCCAAGCGTCGTAATCTTCGCCCGAAAAAGCGTGCGCGCTACTGCGCGCAGGTTCTCTGTTTGCGCTTCTCCCCCACTCGACGCTGGTCGGCGTGCTGGGGACAGACGGCGCGCTGCTGAAGGGCGAGTCTGCAAACGAACCGGCGGTGGACGCGCTGCCAAAGGGCGAGCCCGCAAATGGATCAACTGATGGCGGCGGCGAACGGCGTGCCTGCAGGGCTTGCAAGCCTTTGCGCGCCTTTTGATTGTTCGGATTGATGTCTAAAACGTTCTCAAGACAGATCGCTTGCTCTTCAGCCGTCTCTACGCAGGCGCTGAGCCATAGCCACGCTTGCTCATTCATTTGATCAACGCTCACAATTTGCTCAAGCAGGCGGCGCGCCTCGGCTTTGCGGTTCGCCTTGACGTGCTGAATGGCGCTCTGGAGCATGGCATCAAGATCAAGATCGAGATTAGACGGCATGGCTCACTTCCCTGAAGTTACATTCATCATAATTTCGCAAGTGTTCAGGCGAGCTGAGCAGAGCGCGAGCAGCTGATCGCCGCGCCACACGCGGAAGGTATCCATCGCGGCGCTCGCTTTCCAGAAAGACGCCTCGCCGCGCAAAGTGATCGGACGCTCAGAAGCGCTACAGTTCTCAGGCAGCGGCGCAGTCGCGCTAGTTCGGATGACGGCGCATTGGTCGAGCTGCAAAAGCGCGTTGCGCGGGAAAGCAGCCACGCGATTGCCTTGCTCGAAGCGCAGCTCGCCTAAGGGCAGCGGCTGCGCGCTCGTGTTGTAAACTACAAAGACGTCGCTGGAATAAACGAGGCGCGCATCAGGCAGTGCGAATTGTCTGTTCGCTCCAGTCAAGAGCGGCGGCGTGGCTTGCAGCGTCAGCAGATAGGCGAGCGCAGCAGCGATGGCGAAGATCATGCTCGTGAGAAGCAAAAAAGACCGAAGGCGCGTGCGCGATGCGCGCTTCTCGCGCTGACGCAACACCAGCGTGCGCGAAGGATTGGCCTCTCTGAGCGTCGAGTCGCCGCGTCCAGCGGCAGAGATTGTCGTCGGCTTCGGAGTTGGCGTTGGCACGGCAACGTGGCTAGTGGATAGCAGCCGCGTTGGCGAAGGATCGGCGCTCAGCGCAGCTGCGCCACATATCTCATTGCTCAGCTTGATGTGCATCGGCCTACCGCTGAAGGCGTCGCGCAGGGCATTGGCGAATTGCGTCGCGCTCTGCCAGCGCGCCTCAGGATTCTTCTCAAGCGCTTTCAAGATGACCTGCTCAACAGCCTCTGAGAGTTCAGGGCGAATGGTGCGCGGCGCAGGCGGCGGCGCTGAGATGTGCAGCAACGCCAAGCTCATCGCTGAGTCGGCGTCGAAAGGCGTCTGGCCGGTCGCCATCTCGTAGACGACGACGCCGAGCGAGTAAATATCGCTCTGTGGCACGGCGCGATCGGAAGAGACAGCTTGCTCGGGCGCGATGTAGCGCGGCGTGCCGAATGCCGTGCCAAGCGTGTGCTCGCCGCCCACGTGCATCAGCAGTCCAAAGTCCATCAGAATGGCGCGCTTATCTTCGCCGATCATGATGTTGGAAGGCTTCACATCGCGATGGATGACGCCTTTGGCGTGCGCATAGTCGAGCGCTGCGCTCACATCGCTCGCCACGCTCAGCATCAGCTCAGTATCAACGAATTTCTTCTGAGCGCGCAGGCGCTCCAGCGTCTGCAGCAAGGTCTGCCCTTCCAGCAGCTCCATGGCGAAGTAATACAAATTCTTGCCTTGACCGAACTGATAGACTGTGACGATGTTAGGATGACGCAAATTGGCTACGGCGCGCGCTTCGCGGAAGAAGCGCTGCTTTATCTCCTCGCTATCTTCGGCTTGCGGCGTGATCACTTTAATAGCGGCCCTGCGCTCTAGGTTAGGGTCGTAGCCCTCGTAGACGCGCGCCATACCGCCGCGTCCGATCAAGCGCCTGATTTCGTAGTCGCCCAGCCGCGTGCCGACCAGTGGATCGGCGGTAGGTGTCGCGTTCTTTTGCGAGGGTGCCACAGCCCTGCCCAGATTTTCCGCCTATTCGTCTATCTCGTCGATGATGCCTTGCATCAACGCATCGTCAAACGTGAGGTGGTTACCAGAGGCGAGCGCAAGGGCGCTCTCTTCCAGCTTATCAGGATCGAACATCGCCTCGGCCTGCGCCAAGTCAACGCTATCGAGCGCGTCCAGCACGCTTGGATCAAAATTGGGGATAGGTTGCTTAGTTGAAGACGGCACGGCAATATCGGCTGGAATAACAGGCTTATCGGGCGATATTTTCGCCTGCACAGCGCGCAATTCTTGCGTCCGCGTCTTGCGTTTGGCGCCTAGCTCGGGCTTGGGGTGCAGCGCAGGCGTGGAAGGCTTCGGATCGAAGGCAACTGGGCCGACGATCCCCAGCAATTCGTTGATAGCTGCACCGCCGAAGCGCTTCACGTTGCCTAGCGCGGCAGGCGGCGGATTGCGGTCGAAGACCACGATCACGAAATAGTGCAAGCCTAGGCTGAGACCGAAGATTGTGCTGCGCTCGGCGTCGTAGTATTTCAGCACGCGCGGCTGATCGCCGAGCGCGGGCAACATTTTGATGATGCTTCCGAAGCCCGGCGCGAGCGCTGCCGCGAACAGATCGCGATCCACATAGCCTGCCGCGCCTTCATAGCCTAACACCCTGCCGTTGCGGTCGGCAAGGATGATCGCCATGGCGTTCACGTTGCGCATCAGATCGTAGAGGACTTTCCTGATCTCACTGCTGTAGTCGAGAGGCGGCACAGGGATGATCTCTTCGGGCGCGGCGTCGCGCGGCGCGGCTTCAGGCCCATCCAGCGCAATGCGCAAGCTGCGGATGAACAGCTCAGGCGCAATTGGACGGCGCAGGTACTGGAACGGCGACTGAGCAAGAGTCTCTTCATCCAGCTCAGGGTCGCTCTCTTCGCCAATCACGATCACGGGCAGCGCTGCCATCTCGCGCTTTGCCATTAGCGCGAGGGTTGTGCCGCTGCTCGCCTCATGCAGTGTCTGACTGGTGATGAGCAGGTCAGGCGGGATGGCGCGCAGCTCCGCGAGCGCGTCTTCGCCGCTATAGGTTTCGATCAAGCGCGGGCGGCGCTCCATGAGTTCCATCGCAGCGCGCACGAGATGGTAGAGCCTCCGCTGCGGATCGACAATGATGATTCGCGGACTGCTTGTAGACATACTGCACCTACCAATTGCTCGGGCGAGCAAACCAAGAGACGGCGTTTCTCTGCTGGACGTCGGGATTGCTTCATACGCTATTATAGCGCATATTGTGCCCCCTCAATAGCGCAAGAGCGAAGGCGCGCCGCATGAACAAGAGAAAGCTCGAGACAAGGCGCAGCCTACGGCAGCGCTACATCTACGTTTGCATATGCCGACGTTATCAGCTCAGACTTTGGCAGGGCAGGCTTCCACATCAGCATACCGACAGGGAGGATGTCGCCTGCCACCAGCGCAGGCACGCTGAACGGCACGCGCTTGCGCACGCCAGCTGACCGCGCTTCATAGACTTGCGCCGTGAAAAATCGTATCAAGATGTGCTACAATGATGAGCGCGCGTTAAAAGTTGCGCTTATTAGGAGCGCCATTGCCTATGGCAGAGCCGCTGAAGGTCGGGCTGCTCGTCGGGCGCGAGTGGTCAATGCCGCCTGCGCTGATCGACGAGATTCGCAGTCGGAATGCAGGCGTGGTCGCTGAGTTCGTCAAGTTGGGCGGCACGCGCATGAACGAGCCCGTGCCTTACCGCGTGATCGTAGACCGCATCTCACACGAAGTGCCATACTATCGCACATACTTGAAGAATGCTGCGCTGCAAGGCGTGAAAGTGGTCAACGACCCGTTCATGTGGTCGGCGGACGACAAATTTTTCGGCGCGTCGCTCGCTGTGCGCATGGGCGTCGCATCGCCTAAGACGCTCGTCCTGCCCAACAAAGATTACGTGCCGGGCATTGTGCATCATGAGAGCCTGCGCAACTTGATATATCCGCTGGATTGGGACTGGTTCATCAGCTATGTTGGGATGCCGTGCGTGCTGAAAGATGCTCACGGCGGCGGCTGGAAAAATGTTTACGTCATCCACAGCAAAGAGGAGCTTTTGGCGCGCTACGATCAGAGCGGCACGATGACCATGATTTTGCAAGAGCTGATTCAGTGGGATGAATACGCGCGTTGCATGGTGCTAGGTCAGGAGCGCGTTCACGTCATGCGCTATGACCCGCGCACGCGCTACTACGCGCCTGAGCACGGCTTTTCCCCTGAGCTCTACACGCGCCTAGTCGAAGATTCGCTCAAGTTATGCCGCGCGCTCGGCTACGACATGAACACTTGCGAGTTCGCCATCAAAGATGGCGTGCCCTACGCGATTGACTTCATGAATTGTGCGCCCGATATGGATATTTACTCGCTCGGTGAGGTGAATTTTCGCTGGTGCGTCCAGAATATGGCGGATATGTGCATTGCGCTCGCCAAAGGTGAAGCGATGACGGCTGATCGCTACGCTTGGCGGACTCATGCGAAGGTCACACGGAACGCCTAGCCATGTTGCGCGATGCAATTGCCCTCTACAACGACCTGCTCGACGATCAGACGGCGCTTGAGGCGCAAGCAGCGCTCAGCGAGCAGATGCGCGCACGGCGGTTGTTCTTCGGCGAGCGCGCCGTGTGCAACGTATTGCGCCCGCATTTCTACGAGCCTGAACAGTGGAACTTTTTGAAGCGCGAGACCGAAATCTTGTTGCGCGCTTTTGCCAAGGCGCATCACGCCTGCCTGAACGACGCTGAATTGCGCGCTCAGTTGGCGCTAGAGCCATATGAAGAGATGCTCTTCAGCCTTGAGATCGGCTATGAGGCGCCGTGGAACACCTCGCGCCTTGACTCTTTCTACGATGCTGACGCAGGGCGCTTGAAGTTCGTCGAGTACAACGCAGAGACGCCTGCAGGCATGGGCTACATGGATGAGATCGCTGAAGCGTTTCTCACGCTTGAGGTGATGCGTCGCTTCCAGCAGCACTACGCCGTGCGCGGCTTCACACTTGTGCGCAACCTGCTGGCAACCTTGCTGGACGCCTACCGCCAATGGTCGGGCAAGGCGCACCCTGAACGTCCGCAGATCGCCATTGCCGATTGGCAAGACGTGCAGACGCTGAACGAGCATCACATCATCCGCGATCACATGGAACGCGCAGGCTATCGCGCCATCTTGTGCGACCCGCGCGAGATGGAGTTTCGGGGCGGCGCGCTGTACGTCGGCGATTTCCGCGTAGACCTGATCTACAAGCGCGTGCTTGTCAGCGAGCTGATCCAGCGCATGGGCATCGAAAACCCAATCGTGCAGGCGCTGCGCGCGCGCGCCGTTTGCATGTGCAACGCCTTCAGCGCCAAATTGATGGCCAAGAAAGCCAGCCTCGCCTTGCTGAGCGATGAACAGAACGCCCATCTCTTCACAGCGGAAGAGCGCGCCGCTATCGAAGCGCACATCCCTTGGACGCGCCTCGTCAGCGAGCGCTACACGCACTTTCACGGGCAGGCAATTGACCTTGTGCCTTTCATCGCGGAGAACAAGTCACGCCTAGTGCTGAAGCCGAATGACGAGTATGGCGGCAAAGGCGTCGTCATCGGCTGGGAAGCCAGCGACGATGAATGGTCAGCCGCGTTGCGGCAGGCGCTGCAGCAGCCGTACGTCGTGCAAGAGCGCGTCGAGGCGGCTTTTGAGGAGTATCTGATGGTGATAGATGGCAAGCTGCACATCGTGCGCCGCTTGGTGGACGCCGACCCGTACATCTATCACGGCAAGACGGTCAACGGCAGCTTGACGCGCCTCTCGGCAGCCTCGCTGCTCAACGTGACCGCTGGCGCAGGCTCGATCACCCCAACCTTCATCATCGAGAAGCGCGCCTAGGCGCTTTCGTTTTCAGGCGCGGTGCGCTATACTCGCGCCCACTTTCTCGAACGCGCCAAAGTGAGGGCTTTTGCTGTGACTCTCCCCGAAGCTCAGACCTTGTCAGCGCATCTGCACGATCCAACGCCGCGCGGCTACTTCGGCAGATATGGCGGGCGTTTTGTGCCAGAGACGCTGATACCTGCCCTTGACGAGCTGACCGCCGCTTATTACGCCCTGCGCGATGATGCTGCCTTCCGCGCTGAGCTGGCACATTTGGCGCGCACCTACGTCGGGCGCCCCACGCCGCTCAGCCATGCGCGGCGCTTGAGCGAACACTTAGGCGGCGCGCAAATCTACCTCAAGCGCGAGGACTTAGCGCACAGCGGCGCGCACAAGATCAACAACGCGCTCGGTCAGGCGTTGCTCGCCAAGCGCATGGGCAAGGGGCGCATCATCGCCGAGACAGGCGCAGGGCAGCACGGCGTCGCCACGGCGACCGCGTGCGCGCTCTTGGGCTTGGAGAGCGTCATTTACATGGGTAGCGTGGACATGGCGCGCCAGCAGCCGAACGTCTTCCGAATGCGCTTGCTGGGCGCGGAAGTGCGCGCCGTTGACTCAGGCAGCCGCACGCTGAAAGACGCGATCAACGAGGCGATTCGCGACTGGGTGACCAACGTGCGCGATACGTATTACCTGCTCGGCTCGGCGCTCGGGCCGCACCCCTACCCGCTCATGGTGCGCGATTTCCAATCCGTGATCGGCTTTGAGGCGCGCCAGCAGATGCTTGAGCAGGTCGGCAAGTTGCCCGATGTAATTGTGGCGTGCGTTGGCGGCGGCAGCAACGCTATCGGCATCTTCCACGCCTTCCGCGACGATCTTGACGTGCGCTTGATCGGCGTTGAGGCAGGTGGCATCGGCATCGCCAGCGGCAAGCACGCGGCGCGCTTCTCCGATCCGAAATTGGGCAGGCTCGGCGTGCTGCATGGCACGCGCTCCTACGTGCTGCAAACCGAAGACGGTCAGATTGCCGAGACGCACAGCATCAGCGCAGGCTTAGATTACGCGAGCGTCGGACCTGAGCACAGCTACCTGCGCGAGATCGGGCGCGCTGAGTACACGTTCGCCACAGATGAGCAGGCGCTGTATGGCTTACAGATGCTCTGCCGCTTCGAGGGCATCATCCCGGCTCTTGAGTCGGCACACGCCGTCTACGAAGCGATTCGCCTAGCGCGGACCATGCCGAAGACAGCGGCGATTTTGGTCAACCTCAGCGGACGCGGCGATAAAGACCTTGACACTGTGATCAAAGCGCTAGGAAAATGAGCGCGCAACATCCTGATCAGGACTATCAAGCGCTGATCGCGGCTGAGAGCGCAATTTGGAGCGCTGCCGCCTGTGCGCTCGCCGCCAAGTGGCGCCCTGATTGGGCAGACATGCAGCGCACGCGCCATTACGCTGTGGTAGATGGAGGGCATATCAGGCGACTTCTAGCGCTAGTCCAGCCTGAGCAGCGCGTGTTGGAGATCGGCTGCGCTTTCGGCTGGCTCTCGCTGGAGATGGCGCGGCGCGGCGCGCACGTGGAAGGCATAGACGTGGCAGGTGAGGCGATTCGCCTTGCGCAAGCCTACGCCGAGTCGCATCCGCCGCGCGGCAGCGTCCGCTATCGCGTCGCGGATATCAACTACGAGCCGTTGCCGCTAGCGCATTACGACTTAGTGGTGGCGATTGGCGTGCTGCATCACTTGGCAGAAGTGCGGGCTGTGTTGGAGCGCGTTCACGCGGCGCTCAAGCCGGGCGGCTTGCTCTTCGTCATCGATCCGCTCGACACGCCAACTGCCAACGCGCTGATCGCCGGCGCTCTGCTCTTCCTCTTGCCGGCGCAAGTGAGCTACCGCGACAAGGTGCGGCATCTGCTGCGCTGGCGGGCGCAGGTCGTAGAGCGCATGAAGGCAAGCATCGAAGCGCGCGGCCTGAGCCCGTTTGAAGGCTATGGCAGGCCTCAAGCGCCGCTTGACGCGATCCGCGCGCTGTTTCAGATCGAGCAGTTACGCATTTACAATGCCTTCACAGGTTATGTGATCGCCAATTTGGCAGCCCCTGAGTGGCTGGCGACGCTGATCGGTCGCCTGTTGCTTCCCTTCGATCAGCTGGCGGTTCGCGCGCGCCTACTGCAGGGTTTGAGCTACAAATTGCTTGCGCGCCGCGCGTGATTCTGTGTTATAATGCGTGTCATCCAATCATCATTTTGAGGAGTTCTGATTCGCAATGGGTAGCCTAACGCCTGAACGCTTCTTGCAGAATCTGAATCCATTCTCGAACGATCCGTTCAATCTGATCTGGGGTATCTCGCTCTATTCGGTCTTCTTCCTGTGCCTGATCATGCTCTTTCAGCAGCGCAAGCCGCAAATGGCTGTGCAATTGTTCCTCGTCGGCGCCATGCTGCTGGCGATCGTCGACAAAGTGGCGACGGGCAACCTGCCGGGCGCGCTCTTCCGCAATAACGAACTGATCACGCTCTTTTTGCGCGTCGGCGTCTTC
>JAGHYP010000062.1 GCA_017743585.1 Chloroflexota bacterium | reverse complement strand
TGAATCGCGGCGCGTTTGTCTTATACGTGCTGGCGCGCTCAGGCAACACAAACCTCCCGGCGCTTGAGTCGCTCTTCACATGGCGCGAGAAAATGGCGCTCTACGCGCGCGGCTTCCTCGCGCAGGCATACGGGCTCTCGCGCGGCGCGCCCGGCTTCCAAGATCGGATCAACGGGCTGCTCAGCGATATCCAATCGGCGGCGATCGTGAGCGCGACAGGCATTCACTGGGAAGAGAGGCACCAAGATTGGTGGAACTGGAGCAGCGACACGCGCACAACGGCTATCCTGCTGCAGACCTTGGTCACCTTCACGCCTGAGAGCGCGCTGATCCCCAACGTGGTCCGTTGGCTGATGACCGCGCGGCGCGCCGACGCTTGGGAGACCACGCAAGAATCGGCTTGGGCAGTCATGGCGCTCGCCAGTTGGATGGCGGTCAGCGGCGAGCTGCGCGCAAACTACACTTACACGGTCAGCCTGAACGGCGAGCAGCGCTTTGAGGGCAAAGGCAACGCCGAGACGCTCAAGCGAACCGAGACGCTCACGATTGCGATCGATGCGCTGTTGCGCGAGCAGGTCAATCGCCTGACCTTCCAGCACGGCGCGGGCGAGGGCGCGCTTTACTACACGGCGACTCTGGATGTGAAGCAGCCCGTCGAGGCCGTGCAGCCGACCGATCGCGGCATTCGGCTTGTGCGCACATACTACAACGCTGAAGGCAAGCCGATCACAGAAGCAAAAGTTGGCGATGTGATCACAGTCGCGCTTGAGATCACGGCAGCGCATGACCTGCACTATGTTGTCATCAACGATCCGTTGCCTGCGGGCGCAGAGGTGATTGATCGCTCGCTGCAGACCAGCGCGCAGATCGGGCAACGCCCTGAGCTGATTCCGAACGATGCGCCGCATCGCTTCGCTTGGGGCTGGTGGTACTTCAGCAGTGCGCAGCTGCGCACAGAGCGCGTCGTCCTCTCTGCCAGCTATTTGCCGCGCGGCAGCTATCGCTACGTCTACCAAATCCAAGCGACCGCGTCGGGCGTCTATCGCGTCATCCCGCCGAATGGCAACGAATTCTACTTCCCTGAGGTCTTCGGGCGCGGCGCCGGCAGCTTGTTCACCATCAAGCCGTGAGCGCTGCGCGTCATCGCGTGCGAATTCGTCGTGCGGCGCGTCTTGCCAGGCGCGCTCAAGCGCGTATGCGCAGCGCGCGCTACAAATTGAAATTGTCGCTACAATTGTGCGCCGAGCACACTGCGCACGCGAGGTTGAGGATGAGTTCGCTGTATGGCCGCCGAAGCTACGCTGCCAACAGTCGCTGAAATCTGCCAGCTCGCCCTGCCGTTGAACTCGCAAATCGTGGCGGCGCCGCACGCCGCCGAGCGACCTGTGCGCTGGGCGATCACGATCAGCGGCGACGCGCCGTTGCCATACTTGGAAGGCGGCGAGTTGCTCTTGGTCGCGCCTGCGGCGCAGCCGTGCGAGCCTGAGCGCCTTGTGGCAGCTTGCTGCCGCGCCAACGTCGCCGCGCTCGCCATGATAGCGCCGATTGACCCGCTCTTGGTCGCGCTCGCCGACGCCGAGCGCTTGCCCGTGATCGCCTTGCCGCAAGGCAGCCGCTTGCGCGATATCGAGCGGCTGATCATCGGCTTGCTGTTAGATCGGCAAGGTCACCTCGAGCGCCGCAGCGCGCAAATTTACGAGCAGCTGATCGAGATCGCCACGGCAAACGTCGGCTTGGAGGGCATTGTGCAGGCGCTGAGCAACTTTTTGGGCAAAGGCGTCGTGCTGCAAGATAAGCACTTGCGCGTCCAAGCTTGCCTAGCCTCACCTGAGCTGGCGAGCGAGTGGGATAGCGTGCTGAGCCTGCTCAAAGACCGCAGCAAGCTGCCACAAGCGCTCAACGATCGCTACTGCCTGCCGCGCCATGCCGCGATCAGCTACACCCAAACGCTGCGCAGCGACGGACTCAGCCGTCTGATCGCGCCCGTTGTGGCGCAGGGCATCGGACGCGGCTATCTCTCAGCTGTGGCGCGCAACGCGCAGTTCACGGAGCTCGATCGGCTCGTCCTGCAGCACGGCGCGACCATCTGCGCGCTCGAGATGGCGCGCCAAAAGACGATCAGCGAGGCGGAAAAACGCTTGCGCGGCGATTTTCTGGATAACTTGCTGAGCGGCGCGCTCAGCGAAGCCGAAGCGCTTGCCGAGGGCGACCGATTCCGTCACGATATGAGCGCGCCGCACGTGGCGATGGTCATGGTGTGGCGCGGCGAGCGGCAGCCCTCTATCCGCCGCTTAGAGACTCTGGTCAACACTGTGCTGCAAGAGCGCGCGGCGCAAGCTCTGGTCTATGTGCGCGAGGAAAAAGTGCGCCTATTCTTCACAGCCGATCCGCACAACTTGGTGGCGCAAGCGCGCGCCTTCGCTGAAGCGGTGATCGAAGCGGCGGCGCGCGAATATAAGCATGCGCGGCTCGCCATCGGCATCGGCAGCGTGGCAGAGCGGCTCGCCGATTGGGTTGTCAGCTATCGCGACGCGGCGCACGCGGCGAGCATCGCGCAACGTCTGCGCGCCGAGCAGCCGTTGTGGGCTGCCGATCTCGGCATTTACACGCTCCTCGCGCGCCCTGACCTGCGCAACGACCTGCTCGCGCTGCGCGACAAGATGATCGGCAACCTGCTCAACCACGACGAGCGCCAACGCGCCGACTTGCTCCAGACGCTAGAAGCTTTTCTCGAATCGAACGGCAACGCCACGCAGACTGCTGAGAAGCTCAGCGTGCATCGCAACACGCTCTTCTACCGCATGAATCGCATTCAAGACATCCTGAAGCTCGATCTCAGCCAGACTGACGTGCGCTTGGCAGTCCATCTCTCGCTCAAGATTCATCGCCTGCTCGGCGAGGGCGGCTAGAAGCGCGGGCGCGGCGCTGCATCGCCCAAGATCAGCACTTCCAGCATCTGTTCGTGAATGCGCCCGTTGCTGGCGACCACTTGCGCGCCGCTATAGACCCCTTCGCGCCTGCCGCGATAGTCGCTCAGCGTCCCGCCGCTCTCCTCTACCATCAGTAGCCCCGCCAAGATATCCCAAGTGTTCAGGCGCGCTTCCCAATAGCCGTCTAGGCGCCCTGCCGCCACATAGCACAGCTCCAGCGCCGCCGAGCCGAGCCGCCGCACCGACTGCGCGCGCGACACAAAGTACGACCATTCCTCTGTGTTGTTATCAGGATTGGTGTATTTATCGCGCGGAAAGCCTGAGGCTAACAGTGCGTGCGCTAACTTGCGGGTCTTGCTGACGCGCAGCTTTTTGCGCCCTAGCCAAGCGCCTCCGCCCCGCAGCGCCTTGAAGCACTCGTCGTGGATCGGGTCGTAGACCACGCCGAGCAGCGGCACGTTTTCCGCGTCGCTCAGCGCGATGCTGACCGCGAAGAAGGGGATGCCGCGCGCGAAGTTGGTCGTGCCGTCTAGCGGATCGACGTGCCAACGATAGGCGGCTGCGCTATCGCCGCGCCCGCCGCTCTCCTCGCCGATCAGCGCGTGGGTAGGGTACGCGCTGAGCAGCAGCTCTGCGATGAGCGCCTCTGAGCGCCGATCCGCCTCAGTGACCAGATCGGCGGCGCCCTTGCGCCGAGCTCTGAGCTTCGGGTTGCGAAAGTAGGTGAGCAATAGCTCAGCGGCGCGCCGAGCGGCGCTCTCGGCAAGGCTCAGCGCAGCGGCTAGGTCTAGACCTTCGGGCATGAGGGGACTCCATCCGATGAGCGAGTTCGATTACAATTGCCTCAGGCTATCATAACGGATGAAGGCGCGCATGGCTAAAGCTCGGAACATCATCCTGTGTGGCTTCATGGGAACGGGCAAGACGACGGTCGGGAAGTTGGTGGCGAGGCGACTAGGCTGGTCGTTCGCCGATACCGATCAGGTCATTGAGGCGCGTTGCGGCAAGCGGATCAGCGCCATTTTTGCCGAGGAGGGCGAGGCGGCGTTCCGCCAGATGGAGCGCGAGCTGTGCAGCGAGATCGCGGCGAGTTGGCGCGGCTACGTGATCGCCACTGGCGGCGGCACAGTGCTGGACGCGACCAATCGCGAGCTGCTCAAGCGCGCCGGCTGCCTGATCTGCCTGAATTTGCCCGCTGAACAACTCGCGCATCGCCTAGCAGGCAAGACGGATCGCCCGCTATTGGCGAATCCGCCTGATGGCGATCTCGTCCAGCACATCCGGAACTTGTTGGCAGCGCGCGCCGAAGCCTACCGCGCCATTCCGTACCAAATAGATACCACCAATCTCTCGCCGTACGGCGTCTCAGAGGCGATTCTAGAGATTTGGCGGCGCTAGCCTTCAGCCGGCGCTGGCGGCGAGCAGGTCACAACCCGTTGCTGTTGAGAGCGCTCATGAAGAACTGCGCGTTGCGATAGGTGAATCGCACAACGCGCGCGAGGGGCTGCGTCCGCGTCCGCCGAGGCGCGTCAGGTCAAGGCGCGCCATGTCAGGCGTATTCAGGTCAATGCGTCTCGGCGCGATTGATCCCAGCACAATCAGTGCGCCTTCTTCGGAGACTCTGGCAGGCCGTCTCGCCCGAGCGGCGCGGCATCTGGCAATTTAGACTGGCAATTTAGACGCTCCAAATCGGAAATTGATGAATTTGTCTCAGTTCAGCTTTGACTGATAGTTGGCACATCGCTTAAAATTCAGCGTACAATGGGCTCCAGAGAGAGTGTATACATCCTATGGCGATTGCCGTGATTGGCGCAGGCATTGCCGGCCTGACAGCCGCCCGCCGTCTTGACGACACAGTTGTCGTTTTTGAGAAAAGTCGCGGTTTTGGCGGACGCGCTGCCACGCGCTGGTATGAGCGTCCGAGCGGACGCGTTTACGTGGATCATGGCGCGCAATACCTGAAGACTGAGAATGAAACAATGCGCCGCTTGATGCTCGAAGAACTCAGCACAGCCGATCTCTCGGACATTGCGCGCCCTGTCTGGACGTTTGATGCCGATCACGTCATCCGCGAAGGCGATCCTGAGCAGAATGCGGCGCCGAAGTGGTCGTATCGGCATGGCGTCTCGACTTTGGGCAAGTTGTTGGCAGCCTCAGGGCGCTTCGAAGTGCGGCTGCGCACGCGAGTCGGCAGGCTGCGCCTGCTCGCCGACGGACGTTACGCGCTCTACGACGTTGAGAAGAACCCGCTCGGCGAGTATGAGCAAGTGCTGATCGCGATTCCGAGCGGGCAAGCCGCTGAGCTGATCGACAATAGCGACTTGCCGCAAAGCGAGCGGATCGCGCTGCAGAGTGCGTTGCAGGCCGCCAGCTATCGCCGCTGCCTCTCGATTGTGCTCGGCTATGAGCGCGACATCGCGCCGCGCCCTTTCTACGCCCTAGTCAATAGCGATCGGCGCGATCCGCTGGCGTGGCTTGCCTACGAACACAACAAGCTCGGTCACGCGCAGCGCGGGCAATCGGTTCTGGTAGCGCAAATGGGCGAGACCTACAGCCTGGAGCAGTGGGAAACCGAGAACGAGGCGCTTGTGAACGAGGTGGCGGCGCATATCTCTGAGCTACTGGGCGAGCGCCTGACCGACTTCGATTGGGCGGATGTTCAGCGTTGGCGCTACTCGCAGCCGAACACTCTAGCCGATCCGAGCCAGCTGAACGGCGTGCTGCGCGGCTTGTGGTTCACAGGCGATTATCTGATCGGCGGCAGAGTGCATCTTGCGGCGGAGAGCGGCGAGAGCGTGGCCGCGGCGATCCGCCAGTCGCGCGCGAGCGCTTGAGCAGCTTGCAAGGCGGCAAGCGCGGTATACTCGCGCGCTGAGAATTACTGCGTTACTTAGGATTTATAGAGATGTTCCCTTCCCCTTTGCCGATCCCCGATCTGCCCGATCCATCGCTCTACATCAATCGTGAGCTGAGCTGGCTAGAGTTCAATCGGCGCTGCTTGCAAGAGGCCTTCGACCCTGAGCTGCCGCTGCTGGAGCGCGTTCGCTTCTTGGCGATCTTCAGCAGCAACTTAGATGAATTTTTCATGGTGCGCGTCTCGGGCTTGCGCGATCAGGTGGCGCACGGCGTCTACGAGGTCTCCCCCGATGGGCTGACGCCGCAAGAGCAGCTCGCCGCTATCCGAGAGCGCGTGCTGCCCATGCTCTTCCAAGCGCGCGAGCATCTGATGAACGAGCTGCTGCCACGCTTGGGGGCAGCAGGCGTGCATGTGCTGAACTACGCCGAGCTGACCGAGAGCGACCGCCAAGCGCTGCGCAGCTACTTCGAGATTGAGATTTTTCCCGTCTTGACGCCATTGGCGGTCGATCCGAGCAGACCGTTCCCGCATATCTCCAATCTCAGCCTGAACTTGGCGGTCTGTTTGGAAGATGACTGCCGCATAGAGCGCTTCGCGCGCGTGAAAGTGCCGAATATCTTCCCGCGCTTGCTGCCGCTGAACGAGGTGCATCGGCGCTACGGCTCAGCCTACGATCCAAACGTCCATCGCTTCGTGTGGCTTGAGCAAGTCATCGCCGCCAACTTGGATTTGCTCTTCCCGGGCATGCGCGTGGTCGCCTCGAGCGTGTTCTGCGTCACGCGCAACAACGATATCGAGATTGCCGAGGAAGAGGCGAGCGATCTGCTCTCTTCAGTGGAAGAGGTGGTGCGCGCCAGACGCTTCGCGCCGGTCGTGCGCTTGGACGTCTCTGAGAGCATGCCGCAATCCGTGCGCGAGTTGCTGATGCGCAATATGGAGATCGGGCCGAACGAGCTGTACGTGCTGCCCGAGCCGCTCGGCATGCGCGATCTGTTCGAGCTGGCGAGCATTGACATGCCTGCGCTGAAATATCCGCCTTACACGCCGTCGCGCCCTGCCGCTCTGCCCAGCGGTAGCGACATTTTCGCCGCCATTCGGCGCGGCGACATCCTGCTCCATCATCCCTACGAGTCATTCGCGCCAGTCGTCGAATTCTTCCAGCAGGCGGCAGAAGACCCGAACGTGCTGGCCATCAAATGCACGCTCTATCGCATCGGCAGCAAGTCGCCGATTGTGGAAGCGCTGCTGAACGCGATTGAGAACGGCAAACAAGTGGCGGCGCTGGTCGAGCTGAAGGCGCGCTTTGATGAAGAGAACAACATCAGCTGGGCGCGCGCGTTGGAGAGCGCCGGCGTGCATGTGGTTTACGGCTTGATCGGCTTGAAGACGCACGCCAAGGTCTCGCTGGTCGTCCGCAAAGAGCCCGAAGGTCTCCGCCGCTATGTGCATCTCAGCACGGGCAATTACAACACGACCACAGCGCGCCTGTACACAGATATCGGCCTGCTGACCTGCGACCCGCAGATTGGCGCGGATGCCACGTTGCTCTTCAACCGCCTGACGGGCTTCACCAGCAACGCGCAATACCGCAAGCTGCTGGTAGCGCCTGAGCATCTGCGCACGGCGATCTACGGATTGATTCGGCGCGAGATTGCGCACGCGCAAGCGGGGCGCCCTGCGCGCTTGATCTTCAAAATGAACGCGCTGGTGGATAAACACATGATCGCCCTGCTCTACGAAGCTAGCCAGGCAGGCGTCCCAATCGACCTGCTGGTGCGCGGCATCTGCTCGTTGCGGCCTGGCGTGCCGGGCGTCAGCGAGAACATCCGCGTGCGCTGCCTGCTGGGGCGCTACCTAGAACACGCGCGCATTTATTACTTCGCCAACGGCGGCGAGGCTGAAATCTACTGTGGCAGCGCGGATTTGATGCCGCGCAATCTGGATCGGCGCGTGGAGACTTGGTTTCCGATCCAAGCGCCGGAGCTGAAGCGCCGCTTGCTGGACGAGATCTTGGCGATTGAGATGGCGGATACGGTCAAGGCGCGCGTCTTATGCCCAGATGGCACGTATCAGCGCGTGCTGCCTGCAGAAGGCGAGCAGCCGCTGGAAGCGCAGCGCTGGTTCATGGAACACGCGCGCGATCACTAGCTTTGTGCGAATTCTTTGTACAAATTGCCGTGTTTGCAGCGGATTGTTTTTGCGCTAGGATCGCACGCCAAAACGACCCCTTATCTCCAAAGTCGCGTTATGGCAGACCTTGCAAAGCGTTTTCCAGTGCGGCGTTTTGCATTCTGGCGCGACGTGCGCTTTTTGCGCGGCGCTGTCCAGCTGATCGTGTTAGCCATTGTGATAGGCCTGGCGATCTGGCTGATCAACAACGTCAATCAAGGCTTGGCGCGCGCGCGCATTCCCACTGACTTCAGCTTTCTGGCGCAGCCTTCAGGCTTCCAGATTGACGAAGGCTTGGTGGATCAGCCGCACAAGCGCACGGATAGCTATGCGAACGCCTTCGCAGTGGCGCTTGTTAACACCTTGCGCGCCGTCCTCGTCAGCTTGGTTCTCGCGACGCTGCTAGGGCTCTTCATCGGCATTGCGCGCCTTTCCACGAACTTCCTGGCGCGGACTTTGGCGCTCGCTTACATCGAAATCTTTCAGAACACGCCGCTGCTCTTGCAGCTATTCTTTATCTTCACCAGCATCCTGCTGACCCTGCCGCGCGCCACTGAGCCAATCGTGCTGCCCGGGCCGAGCTACCTGAGCTCAAGCGGCTTGGCGACTCCGAACCTGATTCCGACCGAGACAAGCGGATGGTGGGTGTTGCTCACGGCGATCGGGATTGGCGTCGGCGTGGCGCTGTGGCGGCGGCTGCGCACCATACGCCTTGAGACAGGGCGCACCACCTACGCCGCTGAGATCGGCTTGAGCGTGATGTTCGGCGTCGGCATCCTCGCTTGGCTGATTTTGCAGCCGTTCACAGTGGATTTCCCCGCGTTAGGTCGCTTCGGCTACGTGCGGGATAGGGGCGCAATTGTCTCGGCGAACTTTGTGGCGATCGTGCTGGGCTTGGTGCTGTACACAAGCGCATTCATCGCTGAGATCGTGCGCTCAGGGATTCAATCCGTGCCGATAGGGCAGTGGGAAGCGGCGCGCGCGCAAGGCTTCACCTACGGGCAGATCTTGCGGCTGATCGTGCTGCCACAGGCGCTGCGCGTGATCATCCCGCCGCTGACCAATCAATATCTGAACCTCGCCAAAAATAGCAGTCTGGGCGCGGCGGTCGGCTTTGCAGAGGTGTTCGGCGTGGCGCGCACAATGGCGCAGAGCGTCTCTGTGGTGCCGATCATGGTGATTGTGATGGGCATTTATCTAGCGCTCAGCCTGATCACATCAGCCGTGATGAACGTCTTGAACGCGCGGTTTCAGATCAAAACGCGCTGAGGAGCGTTGTGAGTCATGACAACCGCAATTGCGCCGGCCGAAGGCGCGCCCGCCAGCCAAGTGAAGCGTCCTGTCATCGAGCGCGGTGTGTTGGCGTGGCTGCGCCGGAACTTATTCCGAACGCCATTCGATGCTGCGCTGACCGTGATCTTGGTTGCGGTCGGCGGCAGCTTGCTCGCCCAGTTCTTGGAGTGGTCAATCGCGCAAGCGGATTGGACAGTCATCACCACCAATTTCCGGATTTTGATGCAAGGTACGTATCCTGCTGAGCAAGGCCATCGGCTCGGCTTATCGGTCGTGCTGATCACGCTGCTTGCGGGCGTCAGCTGGGGCATTTGGGGGAAGTTGTTCCGCGCGACGGCGTTCGCTTTTGTCGGCGGCGTCTTGATCTTCGTGCTTGTGCCGCTGGCGGCAGAGAGTTTGGCGGATTCGCCGCGCGGCACATTCGGCGGGTATGTGAGCGGTCAGCTGGCGCCGCTATTCAGCTTGCTGCGCGATCCTGTGCTGCTGTTGGTCGGCTGCTTGCTGATCGGCTATGGCCTCGGGCGTTTTGCCAAGCAGATCGATCGCAAGCGCGCGGGGCGTTACACGCTGATTGCGTGGTTCATCTCCATCCCGATCTGCTTCGTCTTGGTGCGCGGCTTCAGCGATGCCGATGGCATCCTGCCGGTTGTGCCTACCAGTCGCTGGGGCGGCTTGCTGCTGACCTTCATGCTGGCATTCGTGGCGATTGTGGCGTGCTTCCCGCTCGGAATCCTGCTGGCGCTCGGGCGCATGAGCGGCGGCACGCGCAAGCTGACCTTCAAAGCGCCGCCGCGCTGGTGGCTGAATCCGTTGCAGTGGCTGCGCGCGCTCAGCATCTGGTGGCGCAACTTGGGCAACTATCCGATCATCAAGCTGCTGTGCATTATTTACATCGAGTTCTTGCGCGGCGTGCCTTTGGTGACAGTCTTCTTCACAGCGAATTTGATCGTGCCGCTGGCGCTGGGCGATAACAGCATAGATGCCGTGGTGCGCGCGATGGTGGCGCTCACGCTCTTTGAGGCTGCCTACATCGCCGAGATCGTGCGCGGCGGCTTGCAGGCGCTGCCGCCGGGTCAGCTGGAAGCGGCGAAAGCGCTCGGGCTCAGCCCTGTGCAGGCGACGCTCTTCATCACATTGCCGCAGGCGCTGCGCATCGCTATCCCGCCGCTGGTCGGGCAGTTCATCACGATGTTTAAGGACACCTCGCTGGTGGCGATCATCGGCCTGACCGAGCTGCTGGGCGTTTCGCGGGCGGTATTGGCGCAGAGCGAGTTCATCGGCAGGCACCGCGAGCTATATGTGTTTGTGGCAATCGTTTACTTTGTGTTCTCATATGGCATGTCTTACGCGGCGCGGCAGTTGGAGCGCAGCGGCAGCGGCGCTATCCGCAAAATCGGCTGAGGCGAGGTGACCGTGACGAAGCAAGACGATCCGATCATCATCGTGCGCGATGTACACAAGTGGTATGGCGATTTCCACGCGCTGCGCGGCATCAGCATGGAAGTCTCGCGAGGCGAGGTGGTCGTGATCTGCGGCCCGAGCGGATCGGGCAAGTCGACCTTCATCCGCACCATCAATCGCCTTGAAGAGCACGATCGGGGCGAGATCATTGTGAACGGCATTCGCCTGACCAACGACGTGCGCAACATTGCCGCCATTCGCAGCGAGATCGGCATGGTCTTCCAACAGTTCAATCTATTCCCGCACCTGACCGTGCTGCAGAACATCACCCTAGCGCCGATCTGGGTGCGCAAGCGCCCGCGCCGCGAGGCGGAGAGGATCGCTTACGAGCTGCTGGAGCGCGTCAAAATTCCTGAGCAGGCGCATAAGTATCCCGGTCAGTTGAGCGGCGGTCAGCAGCAGCGCGTGGCGATTGCGCGCGCGCTCGCCATGCAGCCGAAGATCATGCTCTTCGATGAGCCGACCAGCGCGCTCGATCCTGAGATGATCAAAGAAGTGCTGGACGTGATGCGCGAGCTAGCGCGCAGCGGCCTGACGATGATTGTGGTGACGCACGAGATGGGCTTTGCGCGCGAGGTGGCAGATCGGATTGTCTTCTTCGACCACGGCGAGATCGTGGAAGAAAATACGCCTGACGGCTTCTTCCAAGCGCCGAAAACCGAGCGCGCCAAGCAATTCTTAGCGAAGGTTCTCTCGCACTGAACAGTGCCGAAGGTGGGAGTCGAACCCACACTCCAGTTAAGGAACTACGCCCTGAACGTAGCGCGTCTGCCAATTCCGCCACTTCGGCTTAGAT
>JAGHYP010000061.1 GCA_017743585.1 Chloroflexota bacterium | reverse complement strand
GCGCATGAAAGCGGCATTGCCCGCTTGGAAGACGCGACGCGCATCCTCTTCTTGATAGGTCGTGACGCCTTCAGGCGAGATCGTGCCGACCCAACGCGCGGCCCGCTCAATCGCCTTGATCGCCGCCTCATTGTTGATGCTGATGGTCTTATCTGCCTCAACAATCGAGCCGCCGCCATTGCTGAAAACCCACTCCAGCGCATCGCAGGTCAAGCCTTCATAAGCGTTGCCCTGCCAGACGAAGCCCCAGAATTCAGCGTTGCCCGCAGCGCGCTCGCCGTCTTGAATGGTCTTCGCCATCTGCTCCAGCTCGTCCCACGTCTTGGGTGGCCCGCTGAAGCCATACTTTTCTAGCAAGTCAGTGCGATAGTAGAGTAGGCCGGCATCGGTGAACCATGGCAAACCGACCACTTTGCCGTCCACAGTGTTGTTGGCAAGGAGGCGCGGATAGAACATGTCCTTCATGCCGCTCGCCTCAAGCGCTGGACCGAGGTCGAGCATGTTCGGCGCGAGGATGCCGGGCCAAATCACGTCGAACTGGATCAAGTCGATGTCCGTTGAGCGCGCTGCCAGTAGCTGCTGCAGCTGAGCGAGATACTCAGTCGCGCTTTGCGAGGCATAGACGATCTCAACGTTCACGTTATTCTCATCTGCCCAGCGCTTCAGGATCGCCTCGTCCTGCGCGATATCGCCCACGCTGCCATAGAAGACGCGCAACGTCGGCTTGCCCTGCGCCAAAGCAGCGCCATTCAACGCGCCGCCCAGCACGAAAGCTGCGACCAGCAAAATGGTGAGAAGTCTAATCCTTTTCGACATTCGGTAACCTCCCTTAGCGCCATTATATTTGCGTGCAATGGTACGCAAGATACCTTGCGCCACCACTAAGGAGTCTAACCATTACACAGCGAATTTGCAACACATTCGCGTCGGTTCGTCAAGTCGCCCTAAGGCAGAGCGTCCGTCTCTGAGCGCACGCCGCGCGCCAGTTCGTCAGCCAACTCGCCCAGCAGATAGCGCTCAGCATCGCTCAACGGCGCGTTCAAAAGCAGCTCAGGGCGGCGCAGCCACGTGCGGCGGATCGCGCTCGCGCGCCGCCAGCGCGCCACAGCCCCGTGATCCCCTTGCAGCAGCACCTCCGGCACGCGCAAGCCGCGAAATTCAGGCGGACGCGTGTACTGCGCGCCTTCCAACAGACCGCTGCTGAACGAATCGTTCGGCGCCGACTCAGCGTTGCCCAAGACGTTCGGAATGTGCCGCGCGATGGCGTCCAACATCACCATTGCTGCTAATTCGCCGCCGCTCAGCACGTAATCCCCGATGCTCACTTCGTGCGTCACCAGAAGTTGGCGGACGCGCTCATCCACGCCTTCGTAGCGCCCGCAGATGATGGCAAGGCGCGGATATTGGGCGAAGTCGGCTGCCATGCGCTGTGTGAAGCGCTCGCCTTGCGGCGTGGTCAGCACGATAGGCACGCGCTCGCCTTGCAAAACGCTCTCGACGGCGCGCACAATCGGCTCGACCTTCAGCAACATGCCGCCGCCGCCGCCATAAGGCGGCTCGTCGGTCACGCGATGCTTATCGGTCGCGTAATCGCGGATGTTGTGCAAGTTCACCTGCAGCAGGCCGCGCTCGCGAGCGCGCTTGAGGATGCTCTCGCTCAGCACGCTCTCAAACATGGCAGGGAACAGCGTGAAAATTTCGAAGCGCATCGCTCAATTGCCGAGCGCCGCGTGACGTTCCCAGTTCACGTGCGGCGAGCCTTTACGCAGTTTTAGGTCGGGCAGTGGCGTGTTCGCCCACTCGTTGAAGTCCACGCCATCCGTCGTCCAAACTTGAAAAGCATCTGCTTTGGGCAAGCTGTGCGCGTAATCCCACTTGTTGTGACCGGGGTAGAACTGCTCTGAGCGCGCCGCCAAGCGCGCGATGTACTTATCGTTCCTGCCCAAGATGTCAATCATGCAATGATCAGGCAGGAAGTACGAAGCGATGCCTGCCACCGTGAGCGCGATGCAAGCCTGTGGACGAGTCAGTTCGCTCACCCAGTAAGCCACTTCTAGCATGTAGCGATGCTGCCGCCAGAAAGAGCGCTCGCGCATGTTGAAAGTGAACGAGGCCGCTATCACTTCAAGCGGACTCTTATCTGTCATGTAGCGGCGATCATCTTCGCCTGCAGCGAACACACAAAGCGCTGCCCAGCTCAGCAAGAGCGCGATCAGCACGAAAGCATTCGCCAAGTGAGACACGCGCTGACGGCTGATCAAGTTGCTGAGCGCGATGCCGAGCGCCACAAAAGCCAGCGGCATAGCTGCCGTGATGTAGCGATTGGCAGCCATCAGCCAGACGTGCTCCCAAGCATCGCCGCCTACATAGATACTATAAGCGACTTGCGCGCTGAACAGCCAGACTAGCAGCCGAATCGCAGGCAAGCGCCATGCCGCTAGGATCAGCGCGATCAGCAACGGTAGATATCGCACGGCTTGCTCCAACCCGCGAGCCAAGGGCACTGTCAGCGCTGTGCCTGTCGCCTTCAAGTAATAAGTATTCGGCAGCCATTCGCCGTAGTAAGTGAGCCGAAATAGCGTCTGCGCACCTAGAAAAAGCGCCAAGAGCGTTGCGCTAGTGATGAACTCGCGCCGACGCTCAGCGCCCGTCTTCAGCTCGAAGAGAATGACGTAACTCACCAATGCTGCATACACCACAACCGCGTCAAGGCGCACTAACGTGGCGAAGGCGAGCGTGCCGTAAGCAGCGCAACGCCAAAGGATCGGCTTCTCCGCCCTTGTGCTGCGACAGACCAAGATGACCGACGCGCTGATCAGCAACGCCAACAAGCCAACCTCGGCGCCGAGCAGCGTCCAGAAATTGAGAGGAATGTAGAAAGTTGCGCACAGCGCCGTCACAATCCATACAAACGGACGTTTTGGCACAAGCGTGCGCGCCAAAAGCCACGTGCTGCTCAGTACGCTGAGCAGGATCAGCACGCCGCTCATCTGCATGAACAAGCTCGTAACGGGCAATGGTATCTTCAGCAGGTGCGGCACGCTCATGTACAGCGTCCATAACAGATTGGTCATGCCTTCCACGCGCTCGCCATCTCGATTCCACGTCAGGCCGAAACCTTGCGCGAAGTTGTTGGCATGCCGCATTGAGATCATCATGTCGTCGAACAGCACAAAATAACGTTGCCCGTTGAACGGAATGCTGGATTGCCAGATGAAGAGTGCCGCGAAGGCGAGATACGCCATGCTGATGGTCAAAAAGATCAATAGGCGGAGACGCGCAGTGTTATCCAAGTTCATCACCTCACGTTATGCTGCCCTTATGCTCGCAACTAACCGAGAGAGCGCGCTGAGGAAATTGCACCACCTCGCGCACGACTGCAACTTCACCTCACGAGCTGGCTCGCGCACGACAGTTTATATACTTATGCCTTACACCTGCTCAAGCTTAGCGCGGCGCTTTTAGTCAGTGATGAGCCTGCTCGGCGCGCTTCACAGCCGCGCAGCAAGCGCTTGGTCTGGACGATAGGCGCTCTTGCCGCGCTGTACATCAGCGATGTGTGCCTATGTTGGCTGCTCGCCAATCTCTAAGCGGGCTGCGGCGGCACGCTCAGCGTGAACTCGTTGCGGTAAGTGACCATGCCGGGCTTGCCGCCTTTGATTTTGCGCACGTAGCGGCGCTCAGTGACGTCCACAGGCACGTAGGCTTGGTTGCGCGCGGCGCTGTAGTAAGCCGCAAGGCTTGCCGCGCGCGAGAGGACGGCCTCTGGGACGCTGCGCCCGCCGCTTTTGACGATCACATGCGCGCCCGGCACGCCGCGCGCGTGCAGCCATAGGTCTTCAGGGCTGCCCTTGCCGAAAGTGACCTCTTCATTTTGGCGCGCGTTGCGCCCGATCCAAATCGCGAAGCCCTCAGGCGTGCTGACTTTCAGCGGCGCTGATTTGCCGCTGCGCGGGCGCGCCGAAGGCTTGCCGTGCCAGTAGCCGCTCGCTTGCAGCGCGTCTTGCACTTCGCCGATCTCAGGATAGTTGGTGGCGAGCGCTAGATCGGTCTCTAGCTGGCGCAAAAACTCGAGTTCGCGCTCGGCCTCCGCGATCAAGCGCGGCACTTCAGCGAGGGCGCGCTTAGCCTTCTCATATTGCTCAAAGTAGCGCCTCGCATTTTCCAATGGCGTCAGCGCCGGGTCGAGGGCGATATCGAGCGGCGGCGCATCGAAGTCGTATTGCGCGCTAAACGACGTCTGCCCGCGCGCCAGCTGATGCTGATAGGCGAGAATCAGCTCGCCGCACTGCCGCAAGCGCTCGCACTCAGCCTGATCGCGCTGCGAGCGCCTGAGCGCTTCCAGACGGCGCGTGACCTTCTGAATTGCCTCGTCCAGCTGCGCTTGGATAGGCTTTTTGGCGTTTGCGTACGCTGCCTCGCCGATTGGCGCGCCGTAGAAGGCGCTCAGCGCAGCGCTGATGCTCTCGATAGGCCTCGCATTCGGCAAATGCGCAATCGGATAGGCGGCGTAGGCGACGATCTGACCGTCTTGCTCGCACACATGCGGCGCGAATTGCTTTTGCAGCAGCGCGCCGATCAATTCTTGGATCGCGGCCAGCAGCGCGCCTGCGTCGCAATCGGCGGCGCGGCAATCAAGGCGTTTCGCAGCGCGGAAAACGGCTTCTTTCGCCAGCATCGGGCTGAAGCCGAGCAGTTTCTCGGTCAGGAGACGCCACGTCAGCTTGGCAGGATCGCTCTCGAGCAGCTCGGTCAGCGCGGGCAAGCTCAGCTCAGTCGGATTGCGCTTGAGGGCCTGTGGCGGCGGCGGCACGTATGGGTGTGCAGGCAGGCTGACGCGAACGCGGTTCTGATCGGCGCCAATCCGCCGCAGGCAATCCAGAATCCGTCCATTTTGCACCAAGAGCAGGTTGCTGCGCCGTTCCATTGGCTCGGCGATCAGCGTGAACACGCCTTCGCTGCCTGCGAAGTTCAAGTGAACAACTCGTTCCCACGCGGGCTGCGTCGCGCCGATGAAGCGACTGCCCTCTAAGTAGCGGCGCAACATCAGGCCGAGCGGCGAGGGGTTCTCCACGCCGCGCCGCAAGCGCTCTGGCACAAGATGCAGGCGCGCCAGCTGCGGGTGCGCGCTCAAATACAGATAGTGCCGCGCATGGTTGCTATAAATTTCCAAGCCAATGGCCTCGTCGCCCAGCTCCAGCGCATCCTGCACGCGGCCGTTGTACAGCAGCGCGTTCAGCTCAGCCGTCACAGCAGCAATCGTGAAAACATCGAAGTTCATGGCTTGCCTCTAAGGTGCGAATTGGCTCTGTCAACGATTGGCGCGGCGCAGCGCGCGCCATAGCGCCGCAATTTGCGCAGGCGAGAGCGCGCGGTACTCGCCGGGACGCAGACCGTCTAGCGTGATATTGCCGATGGCGACCCGCACCAAGCGCAGCGTTGGGTGGCCGATGGCAGCGGTCATGCGGCGCACTTGGCGCTTCCTGCCTTCGGTCAAGGTGATGCGCAGCCAGGCGGTCGGCACGTTAGCGCGGTAGCGGATAGGCGGCGTGCGCTCAGGCAGATCGGGCGGCGTTTCCAGCAGGCGCACTTGCGCAGGGCGCGTCAGACCATCTTTCAGCTGGATGCCGCGCCGCAATTGATCCAAGTCCGCTTCGCTCGGCACACGCTCAACTTGCACAAGGTAGGTTTTGGGATGCGCATAGCGCGGATTGGTCAGGCGGGCGATCAGCGCGCCACTGTTCGTGAGCAGGAGCAGGCCTTCGCTATCGTAGTCCAACCTGCCGGCGCTGTAGACGTTGCGCACAGGAATGTACTGGGCAAGAGTCGGGCGACCCTCAGGGTCTGTGAACTGACTCAGGACGCCATAAGGCTTCCAGAAGCGCAAGACGCAAGTTGGCTCACGAGCGCGAGTCGCCGCCATTGCGCAACCACTCGGAAAGTGCGTTGAAGAGATCGTCCGCGCTCAGCTCGTCTAAGGGCGAGTAGGGAATATGCTGCGAAGCGGCGGCGATCTCGGTCTCGGGCAAGTCTTCTAACAGGCGGCTGAGGTAAGTGCGCAGCAGCTCGAGCGGCGCGGCGCGCTGAGTCAGCAAGACAAGATGATGTGCGCTGCCGACAGGCATTACCAACAGATGACCATCGGCAGTGGTGATCTGGAGCAGCAGGAATTCGCCGCGCCTAAGCTCATCGGCGAGCGCGTGTGCCAGCGCCTCAGCGGCGCGGGTCATGCTGGCGATGCGGCGCGCCTCAGCGTTCGCTCGCCGCGATGCAGCGACCAGCCGCCCGCCGCCATCCACCAGCAAGACGGTCTCGATGTGCGGGTTGGCGGCGATCTCTTGAAACCAGTTCATGGCAGTTCTCTGCGCGGCACGAAGGCTTCGGCTGAGGCGCCCTCGGCGGGATTCGAACCCACGACCTCGTGCTTAGAAGGCACTCGCTCTATCCACTGAGCTACGAGGGCGTACTTGCATTGTAAGAGATTCGCCTTTTACAGTCAAGGCGCGCTGCCTTGCCCACTTGACAAGCGCGCCGCTTGTTGCTACATTACACGACGTAAAATTGCATCGCTTAAAGACGTTGACGCAGCGAAAAGCAGGTCGCGCCGTCTCAGAGAGGCGATCCATAGGCTGCGAGATCGCTCGGAGGCCCTGCCGAATGTCCCTGCCGAGTCGGTGCGCTGAACGCCGCGAGCTATTAAGCGCACACGGGTCTGCCCGTTAGCGCAGCACAGAGTGCCGCTGCTCTCAGCGGAAGCAAGGTGGTACCGCGAAGGGAAGATGCCTTTCGTCCTTGTGCGTGGCGAAAGGCATTTTTTATGCCATAGAGCGCCTTCAGCGCCCGAAGCGGCAATTTGTCAAGTGATCAGGAGCTTCGTATGGTCAGCCCTACATGCTCAGAGGCGCCGCTTGCGCCCACGGCCGACTTGAGCGCTTGCTATGATGCGCTCGCTGAGCATTATCAGCTGCTCTTCCGCGATTGGCGCGCTGGAGCTATCGCTGTAGACGGCGGGTTTCGCGGTCTTATCAGCTGAAACAAGCGGTTGGGAACTGCAGATCACAGCGCGATGCGCCTGAGAGATTGGCTCAACAGTGAGGAGATGAGCGCTTATGCCCAAAAATGTGCGAGAAATGCCTAAGAACTTCAACTATTTGGAAGCAGAGCAGCGGCTTTATCGCTACTGGGAATCGAACGGCTGGTTCAAGCCTGAGTGCGCGCCGCTCGACGCCGAGCCGTTCGTGATCGCCATTCCGCCGCCCAACGTGACGGGCGAATTGCATCTCGGTCACGCCATGTTCGTCAGCGTAGAAGACCTGATGATCCGCTACGAGCGGATGCGCGGCAAGGCTGCGCTATGGATTCCCGGCACTGACCATGCTGGCATCGCCACGCAGCTGATGGTGGAGCGCCTTTTGCAAGAGGAAGGCACTAGCCGCGAGGCAATCGGGCGCGAGGCGTTTTTACAGCGCGCTTGGCAGTGGAAAGAGAAGTACGGCAGCACGATTGTGCAGCAGCTGCGCTTGCTCGGCGCTTCCTGTGATTGGGATCGCGAGCGCTTCACGCTGGACGAATCGCTCTCGCGCGCCGTGCGCGAGGCATTCGTCAGGCTCTGGGAGCAAGGCTTGATCTATCGCGGCAAGCGCCTGATCAACTGGTCGCCCGGCTTGCAGACTGCTGTCAGCGATCTCGAAGTTGAGTACGTTGAAGAGCCCGCCACGCTCTATTACTTCAAGTATCCTGTGGAAGGCGATACGTTCATCCCAGTGGCGACCACACGCCCGGAGACGATCTTGGGCGATACCGCTCTCGCCGTGCATCCCGAAGACGCGCGCTACCGGCCTCTGATCGGCAAAACAGCCTTTGTGCCGATCCTCAAGCGCCCGATTCCGATCATCGCCGATGAATACGTGGATCGCGCGTTTGGCACGGGCGCGCTCAAGGTCACGCCCGGTCACGATTTCAGCGACTATGAGATCGCGCAGCGCCACAACCTGCCGACCCTCAACATCATGAACAAGGATGCCACGCTCAACGCTGAAGCAGGCCCGTACCAAGGCTTAGATCGCTTCGTGGCGCGCGAGCGGCTATGGGCGGATATGAGCGCGGCAGGGCTGACCATCAAAACTGAGCCGTACATGCGCCTCACGCCGCGCGCCACGCGTGGCGGCGAGATCATCGAGCCGCTGCTCAGCGAGCAATGGTTCGTGCGCATGGCGCCGCTGGCTGAGAAGGCGATCGCCGCCGTGCGCGACGGGCGCATCAAGATCGTGCCGGATCGCTTCGAGAAAATCTACTTCAATTGGCTGGAGAACATCAAAGATTGGTGCATCAGCCGCCAGCTGTGGTGGGGGCATCGCATCCCTGTCTGGTATGACGCGCAAGGCAATATTTATGTCTCCCGCGAAGATTTGACCGATCCAAACCTGACGCAAGACCCTGACGTGCTGGATACATGGTTCAGCAGCGGCTTGTGGCCCTTCAGCGTGCTGGGCTGGCCCGACCAAACGCCCGATTTCCTGCGCTTCTACCCAACGGACGTGCTGGAGACAGGCTACGATATCCTGTTCTTCTGGGTGGCGCGCATGATCATGCTAGGCCTGTGGCTCACTGACCAGCCGCCGTTCCACACGGTCTACCTGCACGGCTTGGTGCGCGACGAGCACGGCGAGAAGATGAGCAAGACCAAAGGCAACGTGATCGATCCGCGCGAGGCGATGCAGAAATACGGCACAGACGCGCTGCGCTTTGCGTTGCTGACCGGCAGCACGCCAGGCAACGACCTGAACTTGGGCGAGCGTCAGATCGAGTACGGGCGCAACTTCGGCAACAAGCTGTGGCAAATTGCGCGCTTCGTGCTGACCAATCTGGGCGATCCATACACGCCGCGACCTTTGCCTGCGCCTGAGGAACTCGATTTGCCGAGTCGCTGGATTCTCAGCCGGCTGAACAAGCTGATCGGGAATGTGCAGCGCCTGTTCGATCACTACCAATACGGCGAGGCAGGTCGCCAAATCCGCGACTTTCTGTGGGACGAATTCGCCGATTGGTACATAGAGAACAGCAAGAACGCGCTCTACGGCGACGATCCGGCTGCGCAAGCGCAGACTCGCGCCGTGCTGCTGCACGTGCTTGATAACGTCTTGCGCTTGCTGCACCCGTACATGCCGTTCATCACTGAGGAAATTTGGAGCTACTTGCCCTATGCAAGCGTCGATCGGCCGTTGATCATGGCGCGCTGGTGCACTGCCGATGAGCGCTATCTGGATGAGACGGCTGAGGCGCACATGGACGTGCTGCGCGACCTGATCGTCAAAGTGCGCAACGTGCGCGCCGAATACAAGGTCGAGCCCGCCAAGCGGCTGAGCGCCATTGCCGATGGCGGCAGCTTCATGCCGATCTTGATGGCGCATAGCAAGATGTTCGCGCGGCTGTGCAACGTGGAGCGCCTCGAGCCGTTGAGCGGCGCCGCGCCTGAGCAGGCGGCGACTGTGGTCAGCGGCGAAGTCACGCTCTACCTGCCGTTGGCGGGTCTGGTTGATTTGCGCGCTGAGCGCGAGCGGCTGACCAAAGAGCTCGCCAGCTTGAGCGCCCAGATCGAGAAGACCGAGAAGATGCTGGCGAATGAGCTATTCGTCAGCCGCGCCAAACCCGAAGTGGTTGCCAGAGAGCGGGCCAAGTTGGCTGAGCTGCGACAAGCGTATACTGCTGTTCAAGAGCGCCTAGCTGCGCTAGAATGATGCTCACAGGCGATATCGCTGCGCTGCAAAAGCGGCAACGAAGCCTGCCACAGCGTAGTGTGAGGCTAGCGTCCGAGCGATGAGCGCATCACAATGTGCGCTATCGCCTCGTGCGCACACGGGCGTATCGGCTGATGACAAATTTAATCGGGCAGACCTTAGGGCAGTATCAGATCACAGCGCTGCTGGGCAAGGGCGGCATGGCGACCGTCTATCGCGCGCATCAAGCCTCGATGAATCGCGATGTGGCGGTCAAGATCATCAAGCCTGAGCTGAGCGATTCTGAGGAATTCAGGACGCGCTTCAGCCGCGAGGCGCAGGTGATCGCGCGCTTGAGTCATCCGCACATCCTGAAAGTCTTCGATTACGGGCAGCAGGGCGATCTGGTTTATCTGGTGATGGAGCTGCTGAGCGGCGGCAGCCTTGCCGATGCTTTGCGCCAGAGCGGACGCCTGCCGCCTGAGCGCGTCTTGCGCATCTTGGAGCAGATCAGCGCAGCTCTGGACTATGCGCACGCCGAAGGCATCGTCCATCGCGATCTGAAGCCGCAAAATGTGCTGCTCGACGCGCAAGGCAATGCCTTCCTGACCGATTTCGGCATCGCCAAAATCATCGGGGGCAGCAGCATGACCATGAGCGGTCAGATGATGGGGACTCCTGCCTACATGTCGCCCGAGCAGTGGCAAGGCAGCGAGCCTGCGCCTACGATGGATATCTACGCGCTCGGCGTCATGCTCTATGAGATGCTCAGCGGGGAGACGCCATTCAAGGCGGATACGCCCTACGCCATGATGAACGCGCACGTCTACAAGGCGCCGCCCGCCGTGCGCGCGCTTCGCCCGGAGCTGCCGCCTGCTGTTGATGCCGTGCTGCAGCGCGCGCTCGCCAAGTCCCCTCAGGATCGCTTCCAGACAGCTGCTGAGTTGACGCAGGCTTATCGCGCCGCGCTGGAAGGACGCCCTGTGTCGCTCAGCACAGCGACGCCAACTAGCCGAGCGTTGCCGCGCCAGAGCGGCACGTCGCCCGATCAAACGCTGCTGCTGCGCCGCAAGCCTGCCGTGTCAAGTCGGCTGGTGCTGATCGGCGGCGCGCTCATCATCCTACTCCTATTTCTGACAGGTGTCGTCGTCTTTTTGCTCAGCGCACCTGAGCAGCCTGCTGCTATTGCGCGAGTCACTGAGACGCTCACACAAGCCCCGCCTTCCGCTACCGCTACTGACCTGCCGCTGACGCCAACGCTAGAAGCTGCATCGCCTGCGCCTGTGACGCAGCTCGCCCAAGTGCCTACGGCGATCTCTGTTGAGACAGCCACAGCGACGTTAACGCTGAGCGCCACGCCCACGGCAACTGTCACGCCCACAGCGACCGTCACGCCGAGCATCACGCCGACCGCCGCGCCGACGCTGGATCGTCTTCTGATCGCAGCGCAGACCGCCGCTGCCATTGCCACGCAGACCGCTTTCGTCGTCCAACAGACTGCCCAAGCGGCGCAACAGACGGCTGAGGCAATCCAGCTTGAGACTTTGGTCGCCGCGCAGGTCTTGGCGTTCGCGCAGACCAGCACGGCGCAGGCAATCGCGTCGTTCACAGCGACTTTCACGCCGACTGCCACGCCAACCTTCACGCCGACGCCAAGCGCTACGCCGACCTTCACGCCGACGGCGACTTTCAGCCCGACGCCAAGTCACACGCCGACTGAGACGCCCTCGCCCACGCCCACGCCAAGCCCGACGGCGACGCTCACGCCGACTGAGACTCCGACCGCCACGCCAACTATCTTCATCACGCCGACGGTCAACGCGCAAGCAGTCGCCAGCCGCGCTCTGGACTACAACAC
>JAGHYP010000060.1 GCA_017743585.1 Chloroflexota bacterium | reverse complement strand
GACTAGCGGCGGCGCTTCGGCGCTGCTGTGCGCGGCAGCGATGATAGGCGGCAAGTTGCGGAAGGCGCGCGCAATGCGCGTGCCATGCCATGTGATCCAACTGCCCTCTACAAGGTAGATATGACCATTGCGCACAGCGGGCACGTCTAACGCCTCGAAGGCGAGCGCGTCAGCCTCTGTGAAAGGGTATGGCTCAGTTGGCAGCAGGATGATCTCAGGCTGCGCTGCTTCAACTTCCTCCAATGTGATGCGCGGATAGCGCGTGTCGCGCCCTGCGCAGCGCGGGTCGTCAGCGGGGAGCGGCTCGGCGCGACCGAGATCGGCAGCTAGTGGAAATCGCCGCTCGCGCTCAGCGAAGACGTTCAGCGCGCCGCACGTGAAGAGCAGGTCATGGGCGAAAGTGCGCCCGTTGAACGTCATCCACGGGTCGCGCCAGATCGGCACGAAGGCGCGCACAGGCGGGTTCTCCTCAGCATAGCGGCGCATCATCTCATATGTGGTCTCGATTAAGCGCACGCGATGCACCATTGAGGCCTCCTCGAAGACTTCCATGATCTGCCAGAGCAGCTCGATCGCCTCGCGCACAGTGTTGGGCTGAGTCACCCAGATCGGGATGCCCGCCGCTTGCAGCGCTTCGGCGTCTTCGCGCCGATTTTCCTCGCTGTTGAGCATGACCAAGTCAGGCGCCAGCGCCTTGATCTTCTCAAGGTCGGGGTTCTTCGTGCCGCCGACTTTCGGAAGCGCCCTCGCCGCCTCAGGATAAATGCAGTAATCGGTCACGCCGACTACGCGCTGACCGAGGTTCAGCTCGAAGAGCGACTCGGTCAGGCTCGGCACGAGCGACACCACGCGCCGCGGCACAAAATTTACAGGCAGCGAGTAGTCGTAGGCGTGTGTGTAGCGCGCCACCAGATCGGGGTCATCAGGCGTTTGGATCGGCTCATCTGTGCGTTCGCTCATAAGCGTCTCTGAGCGCCTCTCAGCGTCTCTCAGGCTTGGTCAGAGGTGCGCAACGCGCTGCCCAGCAGGATAGTCACTTGTCGCTCGCCCCAGAGTTCGACTTGTCCCTGAGCGCCGAGCGCTAAAGCCGAGCGGCTGCCGATGCCGATGCCATACGCGCTCGGATGTGCTGCCAGCAGCCTGCGCAACGCCGCCGCGCGCTCAGGCAGCTCATAATTGGGCATGATGATCGCGTTTTCGACCCAGCCCAAGCCTCGCGCGCCTTCCAAAAAGCTGCCCAGCGCCGCCGCGCCCGCGCCGATGCCCAAGATCACAGCGCCGCGCGCGTAAGCCGCTTTCATGCCCTCCAATGCAGCGCCCGACAGGGCCGCGCGCAGCGTCTCAACCGCGTGCCCATCGCCCAAGATGATCATGCCGGCTTCATCCAGCTGCGCGCGGATGGTCGCGTCATCTTCGGTGACCACATCCACCAGATAGCCTGTTGGCGCGCCCATCTCATCTAGCAACGCCAAGTGCCGATCTGCTGTGTCAGCGTCGCCGGCTGCCCAGATGTACGCGATAGGCTCGCCATAGGCGATGCGCGCCAGGGCTTGCGCCTGAACTTCAAGCTCCACCTCTTCTCGGTCGTCCAGCTGCGCGTTGCTGCCTGCCAAGACGAGCCAACCGCGTCCGTCGCGCCAGCGCAAGATGTTCACCTGCGGCATATGCGTTCAGTCCTGCGTCGCTTGCAGCGCACAGTGCGAGCGCAGCGCTCCGCCGCGCTCCCGCTGATAGCGCAACCAATCGCCGTGCGAAATTTCAGTGTGCGGATTCATCTCATTTCCGAGCGCATCCGCTGCGATGGATTATAGGCGAGCGGCGGCGCGCTCTACAAGGCTTGCGACATAGATATAGGGATATAGATGGCAGATCGCTATGCGCCGCGCGCGAGCAACCGCTCGTGTTCGAGCTTCATGCAGCGATCCATGACGACGCTCAAGCCGGCTTCGCTTGCGCGCTGCGCGGCCGCTTCATTCACAATGCCCTTCTGAATCCAGATCGCCTTTGCGCCGACCGCAATGGCAGCCTCAACTATCTCTGGCACGTCTTCGGCGCGGCGGAAGACGTCCACGATGTCAATCGGCGCTTGAATTTGATCCAGCGCGGCGAAGACAGGCTGCTCAGGCGTGCTCGGCGCGCTCGGATTGATGAGGTAGACGCTGTAGCCGTGCGCTTGCAGGTAGCGCGCTACCTCATACGCCGGACGGTTGGGCTTAGGCGACCAGCCCACAATGGCGATGTGCTGCGCTGTCTGCAGCAGCTGGCGGATCTCCTCATCAGTGGTCAGGCGCATGAGCGAGATTCCTCTTACGTTGCTCGCGCCGAGCGGCTCATCGCGGCGCTGGAATCCGCAACTGCTGCCCGACGCGGATGAAATCGCCTTCCAACAAGCCGTTGGCTTGGCGCAGCTGCTGAACAGTGACGCCGAACTTGCGCGCAATCGCGCCGAGCGTATCGCCTTTCACGACTGTGTAAATGCGCTCAGTCAGCTGAATCGGAGTCGGCAGCGTAGCAGGATTAGCGAGCGCGGGCGCCCCGCTGCTCACGCGCGGCGCGCAGCCCGGCACAACCAGGATGTCGCCAGGCCGCAGGCTATTGGGATTACTGCGCAGCCAAGGATTGACGTTCAGGAAGTCCTGATTGGTCAGGTTGTACATGCGCGCGATCTTGCTAAGCCATTCGCCAGGCTGCACTGTGTGCTGACAAGGAGTATCGGTCGGCAGTGCGGTCGGCGTGGGCAGCAAGAGCGGCGCTTCAGCCGGCGTGTCAGTCGGTAGCTGGGCGGGCATTTCGGGCGCGGCGGCCTCTGGGAACATCTGGAAGGCGGTCGCCGTCGGCTCAGGCGTCTGAGTCGGCAATGGAGGCAGCGTATCGGTAGGCGGAATGTAGCCTTCAGCGGGCAACGGCGTGATGAAAGGCGTGGCGCTCGGCGTGACGGTTGGCTCAGGCGTCAAGATGGCGATATCTACGATGGTCGGCTCAATCTCGCGACCTGCCGGTTGGAAACAGGCGGCTGCCAGCAAGAGCAGCGCGCCGCCGATCGTCCATGGCCTCACAGGTATCCTGCGCCGCATGGCTCGCACTCCTGCGTCAGACTATCTAAAGCATAGCGCGCCTATCGGCTTTGTTCAATGTTCAATGGCTCCGCCGCGCGGTGTGTGCAGCGCCGCAAGCCTTGCTATAATCAAGCCTTGCTATGATAGATAGCACGCTTCGCCCTGCTTGGAGCAACCTGATGAGCCGCGTGATCAATCCTGAAAGAGCGGGCAAGCTGCGCAACCAGCATATGCGGACTGCCGCTGAGCTGCTGCGCCGTCTTGGGCAGAAGTACGAGGTGGACGCCGAAGCGCGCGATATGGTCGCGGCGCTGATTTACTGCTTCCGCGAGATCGAAGACGGCATCGAAGTCTCGATGCGGGCGTGGGAGAAGCGCAACTATTGGAACAAAGTTGAGCAGTTTCGCGCGCAGTGGTCATGGCTGAGCGCGGCGCGCGGTCGCCTTGAGGAGTTGGTGCGCACAGGCGCTTGGGATCAACTGCCGATGTACATCCTGCCGCTGCTGCCGCACTTTATGACGATCACCATCAACAAGTTCACGCGCACGCCTGAGACCTGGGCAGGCGCTTACGAGCGGCTGATGGCAGAATACGCACAGCAGAGCGGTAGCTAAGCCGCTGATCGCAGCCTGCCGAGCGCCTGCAAGTCAGGAGCGCACGCCTTGTCCACGAGTCAGGGAGCGCGCTACATTGTCCACTGAACAAGAGACGCACTGGCTGATCAGAGCGCGGCAAGGCGATCAAGCCGCTTTTGGCGAGCTGGTCAAGCTGCACCAGAACGCGGTCTACAATCTCGCCTATCGCATTCTGGGCAATCGCGTTGAGGCGGAAGATGCAGCGCAAGAGACATTCCTGCGCGCCTACGCGAACTTGGATCGGTACGATATGGCGCGTCCGTTCCGCACTTGGCTGCTCTCGATCGCTTCGAACTTCTGCATCGATCGCCTACGCCGCCGCCGCTTGAAATGGCTCTCGATCGACGAGCCATTGCCGCTGCGGGCTACGCTGCACAGCGAAGAGCCCGAGCCTGAAGAGGCCATCATCGCCAGCGAGCGCGCCGCGCTTGTTCAGCAGCTTTTGGCAGAACTCTCGCCCGATCATCGCGCTGCAGTTGTGCTGCATTATTGGTACGATTATTCCTACCAAGAGGTCGCTGAGATGCTGCGCACGACCGAGAGCGCGATCAAGAGCCGTCTCTTTCGCGCGCGCCAAGCGCTCGCTGCCAAGTTGATCGAGTGGCAGCGCGCTCGACAACTCGCCGATGTCCTCGGAGATGAGTAGGAGATACAGCGCCGATGAGCGCAGAGCATGACGAAGCAAGAAAAGCCGCCCGTCGGAAAGACCTTGAGGCCGAAGCGGCGCGTCAGGCAGCAGAAGCAGCGGCTGCGCCATCGGATGCGCCGCAAGCGATGCTGCTCAGCGCGGCTGAGCGCGCCGTTGAGCGCTTGCTGGTCACAGCTGAGCTGATCGGCGCTCCGCCGGGCTTTGTCGAGAAGGTCTTAGCGGCGATTCGGGCGGGCAAGGCTGAAGGTTACAGACGTCGCCGTTGGTTCCGCCTCTTTTGAGGGCTCACAGAAAAGCGCTGAAGCGCGCTCTAATCCAACCGTGCGAAGCTCAGCAGACGAACGGCAGGAACTTTTTGACGCGACGGCGATAGGCGGCGTACTCAGGATACCGCGCTTGTAGCCAACGCTCCTCCTGCGCCGCTTTACGGTCAAAGAAGACCAGCAGAATGGCACTGATGACAAGCGCCGCGCCGCTTGTCTGCCACAGCGACCAGCCGAGCGCGCACAGGATCACGCCGCAATACATCGGATGCCGCACGAAGCGATAGACGCCGCGATCGGTCATGTAACCATCTGCCTTCGGCTTCGGGAAAATGGTCAGGTTGCGTCCCAAGTAGCGCGCCGCGAGCGCGACGATCAGAGCGCCGAGAGCGCCGATGCCCAGCCCGAGCGGACGCGCCAAGTCCGCCGCCGCTGCCGACCAGCGCTCAGGTGCAATGGCGGGCGCGAGGAGCAATGCGCTCAACAAGATCAGCTGCACAACGACCCAGCGCTCGCCGCGCGATTCAGGTTGCTGTTTCATAGCTCGCTCGCTCAATCCCAGCGCGGTTTCTCAGGCGCTGAGCAACTGCATAGACTGCGTAAGCGGCGCAGCAAGCCATCAGCGAGACCAACATGCTCCGCTCGCGCGTATCGCTGCCTGCCGTCTTGACCAACAACGTGCTGACCGTGAAATAGAGCGCCATGAGCGCCATGAAAATTGCGAGAAGGCGTTGTCTCCTGCGCCACAAAAGCACCAGACCGTACAACGCTAGTCCTGTGAACGACACATTCCACAGCACGTCCACAATGCGCCATGCGCCGTCTATGATGTATGTGTAGCCATACATGCGCGCTAGGCCGAGCGGTATCGTGGCGATATAAACGTGCGGATAGGTCAAAAAGACCTCAAGCGCAGTAGCGAGCAGCGCGGTTGCCTCTTCTGAAGTAAGCATGAGATGTGTATGTCGCGCCCCATCGAGGGTTACGCCTGGCGGCAAAGTGCGTCCTAGGCGCGCCTCAACGCGCGAGCTAAGCGCCTTCAAGACTTCCTCAGGCGCGACGCCTGTCGCCAGATGCTCCACAGAGGCAGCACGATAGTAGAGCATGGTGTAGTAGGCGATGGATGAAAAGGTGGCGTTGTCGAAGACGCGCCCGTTGTGCGCTATCCAAGCGCTCATTGTGCCGCCGCTGATCAGCGCGAACGTTCCAAGGGCCGCCAAGCCTAACTTCAAGCGTCCCCTATGCCACAGCGCGAGCGCGCTGAACAATCCGAGCGGCAGCCAGAGCAGGTGTGCCAGTGGCCGCGTCAACATGCTCACGCTGAGCGCCAACGCCGCCAGCGCTGACCTTCTGAGAAAGATTGCAGGCTGCTCAGCCGCGTTGAGCGCTTGCCAGAAGCACAGCCAAGCCAAGGTCAAGCTGGCGTTCGCCAGCGGCTCTGCGCCTAGAAAAGCTGAATAGGCAACGCTGCTCGGATCGAGCGCAACGAACAGCCCTGCTAGCAAGCCGAGCCTGCCCTCAGCGCCTTGGCCGAACAGGGCGCGGCACAGCAGCGCCGCCAGCACAGCGTTCAGCGCGCCAAGCGCACAATTTGCGATCAGCACTGCAGCCGTCCAGTCGCCGAGCAACGCGATCAACAGCGGAAAGAGCGGCGGACGCACTAAGAACAATCGGCTGCTGAAATCGCCGTATTGCATCCAATGACGCGCCGCAAAAGCGTATGACGGGTAATCGCCGAATTCGAAGTTGCTCAGCGAGGGGGTGTAACGGCTGATTACAAAGAGCAGGCGGACGCCAAACGCGACTAGAAAGATGAGCGCTAAGCTCGCTATCAGCCGCTGTCGCGCTTGCAAGGCGCCTCGCTCACTCATCGGCGACGGGACGAATGCCCTTGTAGACGGTCGGGCTGGAGAGCGTGCGCAGGATCAGCTGCGGGCTGCGCTTGGGCAGGTAGCGGCTCAGCTCTTCAGCCGAGAGCGGCTTGTTGCCGTTCGCCAAAAAGACGCGGAAGACGGCATCTACCAGCGGCATGTGTTCGCTCAAGAAGTTCGGATCGCTCGCCGCCTGCGCAATGGCGTGCTGCAGGGCGTCAAGGCGGCGCACTTCAGCCGTCTCGGGATCGATCCAATCGATCAGCTCTTGCGGCGCGTTGCTTTCAAACTGAGCGCGCTTCTCAGGCGGCAGGTGGCTGATCAGATACGCCCTCAAATCGCGATTTTCGCGCCGCCACCAGTCATAATCAATGTGGAATTTCGTCTCAAGCGTCGGCTTCAGGCGGCTGCTCGGCGGACGTGGAACATTGGTCAAAGTGAGCCTCATTCCATAAAAATTTAAGCCTATGATTAAGCGCTCGCCATGCGCCAATAGCCATTGCCGACTGACTCGAACTCTGGGCGCGAGAGGAGCGTGGCGAAGATCGGCGCTGGCGGGCAGCGGCGCACGATGTTCACAGCGCTATATAACGTCTTAGCGTGGACGGTTTGCTGCGGCATCAAACGTGCCAGCTCAGGCAAAAGGTCGCTCAAAATGTCGCTGAGCGAGCGCCCGCGGTTGCGCGTCGCCGCCCAGACTTGATCCACGCCGTCAATATCTTCAGCGCCCAAGATCATCAGCTCATCGTATTCAGCGCCAATCGAGCGCTTGAAGTTCTCGAAGCGCAGCTTGCCGCCGCTGGGAATGGCAAGACGGATGTACTCAGTGCGCGGACGGTGTGCTTTGAAGCTCAGCACGAATCGCGAGGGATGCTCAGTGGCGCGGAAGGTCAGATGCACGCCGATGGGCAGCTTATGACGCCGATAAAAGTCGCTCAAGCCGCATAGGTAGCGCCCTTCGCGCACCACCCAAGCGTTGAACGGCTCGCTGGTCTGCCCATCAATCAGGGTGATGAGCAAGCGCCGCGCCTCAGTGGCAAGCGGCAACATCGCTTCCAGATAAGCGTTCATCGGCAGCGTCCCCATGCGCCGATGCGGGTAGATCAGGCGAATGCGCACCTCGCGCGGCGGCTTGGCGAGCGGCGGCAGCTCAGAGAATTCATCCCCTAGCTCGATCTCCAGCTCGCGCAGCTCAGGCGTGAGCAGGCGTTCATCGTAGGCGAGCGGCTGATACTCAAGGCGCGGCGGAATTTGCAACACTTCTGGCGGCTCAAGGCGGCGCAAAAACCAGCGCACGTCGCCATCCGCCCCGACGTTATCGAAGCGCTCATCTTGGCTAAGCGCCACGTTCAGCGAGAAGGCGCGCAGCGGCAGTGGCAACTCAGGCGCGAAGTCCAGGTCGGGCAGCAGCTCTTCAGCAGTTGCCGGGCCTCCTTCGCGCAAGTCCAGCACTGCCTCGGCTAGATGCAGGTGTGCCACGCTCACCTGTGCCAGCAGGCTGCGCACAAACCAGAAGCCGCCCATGAAGATCGCATCGGGCTCGTCCACAAGGCGCGCTTCGAGCGCCTCGATGATCGACTCGCCGTATCGTTCGAAGATCGCCTCAGGGCTGGGCTGCACAGCGCTGAAAAGCGCGTTCAGGTCGTGGCTGACGTCGTTGAGCGGATGTGGGGCGCGCAGATCGGCGGCGAACTCGCGGCGCTTCTCGCCAAAGGCGACCTCGATCACGTTGAATTCGCCGTAATCAGGGTTGTAGCCTCGCCGCACGCCGACTACCTTGCCGCTGGCAAAGTTGAGCGCAGGGAAGATCAGCTCTTGCCCAACTTCATAATGCTTGGACGGCTGAAATAGCGTGGCATTCGCCAACTGCTTTCGCAACTTGTCTTGCTCAGCGGCGATGCGCTGCTTGATGAAGAACAACGCTACTTCGCGCGCCGTGAGCGGCTGCTCGGTCTCTAGAAAACGGGCGAAGATCGCCTCGATATCTGCACGCGTGATTTTCAAATCGGTCGTCCAATAGGCGGCAGTTTGGATTGGCAGTTGCAGCACGAGATCAAGCCTCCAGCGTAACGGTCGGCGAAGCAGCTCTTGCTCGGCTTCGACCTAAATTATAGTTTGCACAAACACGCGATGCAAAAGGCATTCCGCGCGATAAGCACAAGAAAAGGTAGGCACATCTTGCCTACCTACGGCGAAAGTCGGGGTGCCCGGATTTGAACCGGGGACCTCTTCGTCCCGAACGAAGCGCGCTACCAGGCTGCGCTACACCCCGTTTTGCGCGCCGAGTATAGCACAGCGCTCCGCAGCGCACAAGAGCGAACTTCACGCCTCAGGCATGGACAGGCCGAGCGCCTTGTAGCGCTGCTCCGCCTCGAACAGATAGCCCGAGCCGCGCGCGCGCATGGTCATGTGCCGCGAGTAGCGCTTCAGGTGCAAGCCGAGGGCGAGATAAGCCTGCGCTGCGTGCAAGCAACGCGCGCGCTCGCGCGCCGCCAAAGCGCGCTCGAGAGCGTCTTGCGCGGCGGGTTGCTGGCTGCGATCAGTCTCTAGCGCTTTGCCCAGCGTGACGTACAAAGCGGTCAGCAGGCGCACATCGCCGCCATTGCTCACTGCGTTCAGCGCGCTGTAACAGTGCTCGGCGGCCAAGCGCGGCGTGCCTTCCGCCAAGGCTGTTTGCGCGCGCAGCCAGTGATATTCAGGCGCCAGCCACTTCAGATCGCGCTCTGCGATCAAGCCTTCCGCTTGCCTCAAAAAGTCGGCGGCGCGGCGTGGCGCGCCCGAGCCGAGCGCGCTGTGCGCTTGCGTCAGCAGACTCTCGGCATAGGCGTGCCAAAGGCTGTGAGCGCGGAAAAGGCTGCCCGTCTCCGCCGCCGCGCGCTGCGCCGCCGCAAAATTGCCTAAATCCAAGTGATATTCGCGCGCCATCAAGTGCTGTTGCCATGCTATGCCCAATCCATTGTTCTGACGCCGAAAAAGCGCCTCGGCTTGCGCGAACAAGGCGTGCGCCGCTGCATACTGACCGATGTAGCACAACGCAGCGCCCTGCAAGCTCGACAGGTAGCCTACTGAGTCGGTCAGGTCATTCTGCCGGGCCAGATGAAGCGCCTTTTGCAGGCTTGCCAGCGCATCTTCAGGCTCGCCGAGCGCCCAGTGCAGCCCCGAAAGCTCGCAATAGCGCTCGAAGGCAGCCTCATCTCTCGAATCGGCGCTCAGCAGCGTGCGGCGCGTCTCAAGCTCAGCAGGCTCGGCCGCAGGCTGAAATGGTATGGTCAGATCGGTCACAAGTGGCATGGAAGCTGCGTTCTCCGCTGCTCAAAGTGCGTCGGCACAGGCGTTGCGCTGCAATTGTTAAGGCAATTGACAAAGCAATTGTCAAAATTCGCTAGCAAAATTTAATTAAAGCATGCCCGCGAGCCGAGCAGCCGTCAAGACGGCGGCGCGCAGAGGCGCTACGCATGCTATAATGAGCTGCCAGATAGGCACACAGAGGCGTTTTGGGGCATGGATACAATCGATCTGCGCTCGGATGCCATGCGTGCTGCTGCCGCTGCCGCGCCTGTCAGCGACGACGTCTACGGCGAAGAGCCAACTGTCCACGCGCTGCAAGACTACGCAGCTAAGCTTCTAGAGAGAGAAGTAGGGCTGCGGCATATGCGGGAGCGCCTGATCGAGGATCATCACACAGCGCAGCTGCCCGCTGGCGGCTCGGCGCAGCTTGAAAGCGTCCAAGTTGAGCCTGTTCAAGTTGAGTCTGTTCACGTCCACACGAACATGGTCTTCTTCCGCTCGCCGCCGAGCGCTGACTCAGCCGCTCTTGTGGCGGAGCTCAAGGGGCGCAACGCGATCTTGCGCGGCAGCTCGCCCTTCGGCTTGGTCACGAATTATTGCATCACGCCTGAGCGCGCCCGCCACGCGCTGAGCGCTACGCGAGAAGCCCTCGCGCTGCTGCGCGCGGCGACCTGAGGCATGGCAATGCAACGACTCGGGGTAGCATACATAGTGCGCAAGCGGCGCGCGCGCCGCAAACAGAGCCGCCAAGAGCAAATCCGCAGCGCGCTCAGCATTTTGGCGATGGTGCTGGGCGGCGCAGCGGCAGCGCTGATCTTAGCAGCGCTCAGCGGCGTATTCATCTTCATCGGCGTGTACAATTTCTACGCGCGCGATCTGCCGCCGCCATCTGAGATCGTCAAAGTGCGCGAGCAATTCGAGACCACGCTGATCTACGACCGAAGCGGGCAAACTGTGCTGTACCAAGTGCTCGATCCGAGCGGCGACAGGCAGTACGTCCCGCTCAGCCAGATATCGCCCGATCTGATCAAGGCCACCATTGCCATTGAAGATCGCAGCTTCTACGAAAACTCCGGCTTCGACCTGCGCGGCATCTTGCGCGCCCTATGGCTGACGCTGCAAGGCGACGTGGTGCAAGGCGGCAGCACCATCACGCAGCAGCTGGTGAAGAACACGCTGATCGCGCCTGAAGAGCGCGCGCAGCTCTCGCAGGCGCGCAAGATCAAAGAGATCATCCTCGCTGCTGAAATCTCGCGCCTGTACAGCAAAGATCAAATTCTTGAGTGGTATCTGAACACGAACTTTTACGGAAATCTGGCGTATGGCGTCGGGACGGCGGCGCGCGTGTACTTCGGCAAGGCAGCGCGCGACCTGACCTTAGGCGAAGCGGCAATGTTGGCTGCCATACCGCAAAATCCGCAGCTGAATCCACTGGACGCGCCGTTAGCGGCGCGGCAACGGCAGATTGTGGTGCTTCAGAGCATGGTCGCGGCGGGCTTCATCACCCCTGAGCAGGCTGAGCAAGCCGCTGCACAGCCGATCGTCATCCAGCCGCTCACTGAGCGCTTCGGCATCATCGCGCCGCACTTCGCGATCTTTGCGCGCGCGCAGGCAGAGCGCCTGCTGAACGCACAAGGGCTAGATGGGGCGCGCCTTGTGCTAGGCGGCGGCTTGCGCATCTACACCACGCTCGATCTTGATCTGTATTTTCAGGCAGAATGCGCCATGCGCGCTCACGTTGAGCGCATTCGCGGCGGCGATCCGAACGCAGCGCCCAACACTGGCGAAGGCAAACCCTGCCTGGCTGCGCAGTACCTGCCCGTGCCGCCTCGCTTGCGCCTGAACACGCCGCGCAACGTCACCAACGCTGCCAGCGTGATCATCCGTCCGCAGACGG
>JAGHYP010000059.1 GCA_017743585.1 Chloroflexota bacterium | reverse complement strand
ACGGCGGCGGCAGTGGAAAATCTGCTAGAGAATCATCCGAGCAAACATCGATCAGGCGATATCTACGCGCGCCTGAAAGGTTAGCCGTGTTCGGGATCGACTGGATGTCCCGAATACACTAGCGGCAGGCCACATTCCTCGCAGCGTAGATGCTATTCAATGTTATGTAAGTTATGTAGTTTCTCTTGAAGCGCGTCTCAATTGCTGAAATGCTGACGTTGGCGCGGCGCCTGCTTGGAGTTGAGCGCCCCTCAAGGCTGCTCAGCGCGCCGGCGCTCTAATTCTTCGCGCAGGTGCGCAAAATTCGTCAGATTGACTTCCGCGGAGTGTAGCGGCGTCACCACTAGCTGCAAGCGCCCTTTGGCGTCAGGCGATTGCATCCTCTCGCGATCTTTCATCGGATAGAAATATTCTATGGATTGCTGAATGCGCGTCTCAATGCGCTCTTGGATGGCAGCCGCTCTCGTTTGGTCGGTCAGGACGATGAAATCATTCTCCCGTAAATGTCCCACGAAGTCGTCCTCGCCGCCTGCCTCGCGCAGCGCGTTGTTGATCATCAATGCCACGGCGCGCAGTACGTCATCGGCGTTCACGAAGCCATAAATCTCGCGGAAGCCATTTAGGCCGCGCACTTCAATTGCTAAGAGCGACCACGGCTGCTCGGAGAGCAGCGCGCCGTTGATCTTCTCCTCTACTAAGGTGCCTTCGGGCAGATTTGTGACGCGATTGATGAGCGGCGCTTGCTCAGCGCGGCGCAGCACGTTGCGCACGCGCAGGCGCAGCTCTTGGATATCGAACGGCTTGGTGATGTAATCCACCACACCTAACTCTAGACCCGCTAGCTTATCTACGCGGTCGCGCTTCTCGGTCAAGAAGATGACGGGGATATCTTGCGTGCGCCGATGCGCGCGAATGCGCCGACAGACTTCATAGCCATCAATATCCGGCAGGCGAATATCCAACATGACTAGGTCAGGTGCGTGTTCTCGCGTCAAGCGCACACCTTCTTCGCCCCATGCCGCCGAGAGCACTTGATAGCCCTGCACAGTGAAGAAATTCTGCAACAGCTCGGCGAGATCGGGATCGTCTTCCACGATCATGATGCGCGCTTTTTCAGCCACGCTTCACGTCCCTCTCCGTTGCTGTGAGAGCGCGGGCTGTGTGCTTACGATCGGGTCAACTGATCGGCTCTTTGTAGACCACGAAGACGCCGTGCTCGTCGCCCTTCGCTTTGCATTCCGTCTCCACCACGCGGAACTCATGTCCACCGCTCACCCAGCGCAAGCCCTCTTGCAGCAGCCCAACCGCTGCATGCCCGACTGGCTTATCGGTTGTGCGCCCCCAACATAGCGGGCAGCGCTTGATGATGTAGGCGTAGTGATCGTCATGCTCTTCCACCACGCTGAGCTGGTCGCTGAAGTTGGTGAAGATGCTCGCCATGGCTGGCAAGCCCATGCGCAGCTTGGCGCTGAGCGGCAAGACCTTGAAAGCGAGGTCGCCTGCGCCGGCGAGCGCACCAAAATTTTTCAAGCCCTGCGCAAAGCACGCGCGCCCCGCCCGCAGCGCTAAGCCGCGCCCGCCGCGCGGACCGTACATCTCCTCCAGAGCCACTTGCAACGCCGTAAAGTGCGCAAAATCGAACTGCCGCTCGAGGTTATCAGGTGGATAGTTGTCGATGTATTGCTGCAAGCCCGCCAAGTTGAGGATGGCATTCAACCCGTTCTTGCCCATCACCTCTTCCATTGCCATCAGGAAGATGCGGGCAATCTTATTTGGGTAATACAAGCCGCTAAGTTCTCTTACCTGAGACACGCGTCCCTCCGTCTTGATAGTCGTGCTGCCAGTGTGTGAATGCGCTCAGACGAGCTTCGCCAGTTCTTTCACTTTACGGCTCATATCGAGGAAGATCAGACCGAGTTTTGCCTGCTCGCGGGCGAGGACGGTCAGCACAGCTTCCTGACCGACCGCCATCAGGATCACGTAGCCGTTCTGCCCCTTAACGTAGACTGTATCCAAATTGCCGCGCCCTAGCTCGCTGGCGATTCGCTCGCCCAGCGAGAGCATCGCCGCAGACATCGCCGAGACGCGATCCTCTTCGTAGTGCGCCGGCATCACACTCGCCATGCTCAAGCCGTCCACACTGACGATTGCCGCTGCTTCAACATCTTGCGAGCTTGCCTGCAAATCGCGTAGTTGCTCAACTAGTTGTTCAGTCCGTGATTTAGCCAACGCCTTTCTCCCTTTCGTGTCAGTGCTTTAGACGGCGGGAGGGCAACCCAAGCCACGAGCGCGCAGCCTTGCCCTATGCGCTGTTGCGCACTCGCACAACGTCCCTACACGCTCCAACGCTACGCTAATGTAGCATAGTGCGCTAGGCTTGTCAAGCAAGCTTGCACCTGCCTGCTTGATTAATTCTCAGTTGAGCGGCGTCAAGCGCACGTCGATCTCGCCCACGCGATTTTGGCGCGGCGGGATCGCCACATCTTCGTGGATCAGCGCGGCGAAGCACTTCTGCGGGTTGCGCGTTGGAATCAAGCGCGTCATGCGCACGGCGCCCCAGACTGTGACGCGCTGATTGGGCTGCAAATACCACAGCACCTCGCCGTCGCGCTCGACGCGCGTCAGCTCATCTTGGCTGCCTAGCGCCCAGCGCCATGGATAAGGCGACTCCGAGCGCTCGCATTGCACGCCGACTCGCCATGCGCCGCTGATCGCATCGCGATTCTCGGCAGTCGTCATCGCGGCATCGGTCTGATCGTACTGGTAGACTGTGCCAGGCCACGGTCCAATGGTGCGGATAGGCGTGCTGCCGTAGTTCAAAGCGGTCAGGCGAAAGAGGAGCAGGTCGCCTTGCGGCATGGTGATCTGCGCCATTGTCGATTGCACGCCGAGCGGCGGCGCGACGCGCTCGCCTTGCGTGCGCGCGTCAGTGTAGTAGCGCGCGTCATAGGGCAAAGTGGACCACGTGACCGTCCGCCCGCTGCTCTGCGCCACGATCTCGGCGTTAGGCAGTCCGCCATCGCGAATGGTCAGGCTGCTTTCGCGGCGCACGCGCTGCCCGACGCGATCTTCAGCGAGGGCGACCAACCGATACGTGCCGTCAGGCGGCGGCACAATGTTGTTATCTACGCCGCCGTCGTAGTCGAAGGTGCGCGCGCCGCCCTGATCGCTCTGGCGACCTTCAAAACGCTCCGCGATGTAATAGCGCACCCCGTCAGCGCCTTCCAAATAGACTGTCAGGCGCGCCGGCGCAGCGAGATACAGATTGATGCTGACGCGATCGTCGTAGCCATCTTGATTGGGCGTGAAAACTTGCGGCGAGACCTCGAGAGTTTGAATATCGGGCAGGGAAGCGACGCCGCCGACAAGGCTGAGCGTCCCGCTGCGCCGCATCACAGCGCCCGTTTGGGCGTCTTCAGCGCGGATTTCCCAAGTGTACTCGCCGTCGGGCATCAGGCGGCGTTCGACGATGCCGCCGAATTGCTCGTTGGGCAAGCTGAAGCCGTTCACCACGCCGCTGAACAGGACGCGATACTCGCCTGCCATGCGCAATTCGTCTTCGCGGAAAGCGAAGCGCGCGCCGTCGCTTCTGGTGAAGGTGATGCTCAGGCGCGCCGCGCGGCTCAGCGCATAGCGTATCTCGGTCACGTCGTCGATGCCGTCAGCGTTCGGCGTCAGGCGCGCTAGGCTGAAAGATGCTTCTAGCAGCAGCGGACGATTCGGCTGCAGCAACGCGCCGCCTGCCAAGATGACAGCGAGCGCGGACATCAGCGCGGCAGCGGTCAGCAGGAGAGGTGTAGAGCGTATCATCTCCACGCGGCTTCTAAACGAGCAGCGCGTATTCTAACGCGCTCTCTGCGCTTGTCAACTTGTTCACAAGGCGCTAGGCTTATGCGCCGGATCGTCATTCCGTGACGCTAACGAAGCGAACTGCCACGTCATGACTTCTGCTTTTCAATTGATCGCCATTGATCTAGACGGCACGTTGCTGGATAGCCAACATCGCCTGACGCCGCGCACCAAGGCTGCCGTTTGGCGCGCCGCCGAAGCAGGCCTGCACGTTGTGATCGCCACGGGCAGGCCGCGCTTCAGCGGCTATACCTACGCTGAGCAGCTCGGCCTGAAGACGCCCGGCGTCTATTTGCAAGGCCTGGCGGTCTACGACGGCGACGGCACGCTATTGCATCAGATCACGATGCAGCCTGAGACGGCGCGCCGCATCTTGCGGTACGCGCTCGATCACGATTTGGCTGTCATGGTCTACAACCATCAACGCAAGGTGACGGCGCGCCATTTGAGCGAGCGCACCAAGCTCTTAACGCGCTACGGCGAGCCAATGCCTGACTATGTGGACGATCTGCTCAGCCTGCCCGACCAAATGCCGATCAGCAAGCTGATCTTTTTGGAGCGCGTCGAGACAGCGGACGCCGTGCGGCGCGCACTGCAGGCGGCAGTCGGCGATGCAGCGAACGTCTTCCTCTCGCAGCCTGATTTCGTCGAGGCGTTGCCGCCGAATGCTTCCAAAGGCGCGGGCTTAGCATGGCTGATCGCACATCTCGGCGTGCCTGCCGAGCGCGTGCTTGCCATCGGCGATGGCGAGAACGATATCGAGATGCTGCAATTGGCAGGGTTCGGAGTGGCGATGGCGAACGCGGCGCCGCGCTTGAAAGCAGTGGCGGATTTTGTCACGCGCAGCAACGACGAAGATGGCGTGGCATACGCAATTGAGCGCTTCATCTTCGGCGAAGAAGGGTAAGCGCAGCCTGCCGACGGCTCAGCAAGCCGCCTGCGCTCAGCCCTCGACGCTCTCAATGATCTCGATGCGCTCGATAACAGAATAGCAGAATACAGATATCGCCGGGCGCGCGGTCGCGCGTCAGGTCGCGCTCGCGGATATCGCCGCCTTGCGCATGAAATTCTTGGTGACGCAATCTGACGCAATCAAAAGGCGTGCTGTTTAGCCGTAATCCCAACTCTCGACTCGCATAGCGGGCGCACAACGCACCTTCAGAGAGATTATAATGGTTTACTGGATAGTGAAATGTTATAATGAAACGTGCCGCGCTGCCTTTTGGCGCGCTCAGACAAAATTGGTTAGCATATGCGTTAATCTTGCACTTTGAGCTTCAGAGGCAGGGAGTAGGCAATGTCGTTCATTGATCGGATCAAGAAAGCAGGGCTTTCGCAGAACGAAGGCGCGCTTTCGTGCGCTGTGGCGGTCCTTAGTCAAGATGGCGAACTCTCTGACCTAGAGCGGCGGCTGATCGGGCTGTTCCGCGATCAATTCTCGCCGCTCAGCGACCTAGATGAGACGGCTTTCAAAACTGCGCTAGAGCGCGCCGAGCGCTTTGTGACCGAGAATAACTTGATGAATTCCGCCAACATTCCTGCTTACGTTAGAACGCACCTAGCGCCGCTCATGACGCAGCCGAAGCATCGCGCTGAGCTGTATCGCTACGCTTATGCGCTGGCGATGGCGGATCTGACGATTGATGAAGGCGAGCAAGTCGTGCTGGACGCGCTGCTGCAGACTTTTGCGCTCACAGCGCAGACGCGGCAAGCAGCCGAGGCAGATGTGCTGCGCGAATTTTACACGCTGTACCACGCGATTGCTGCCACGGCGCTCGGCCTGATCGTGGTGACGGCAGATGGGCGCGTTGAGCAGGATGAACTTGACCACGTGCGCGAAGCGCGCGCGCTGCTAGAGCCAATTGGGCGTCTCGACGATCTGCAGTTCAGCTTGGCCTTCGACATGGCGCTCAACGTCCACGATCGCTTCCTGCTCGATTCGGACAATCGGCAAGCCTTTTTGCAGAACATTGTCTCGACCATGCTCAACACGCGCGAGCTGAGTTTGCAGGCTTTTGAGTACGCCTCGGCGATTGCGACAGCGGACGGCGATATCTCGCAAGCTGAGCTGGACACGCTGCAGGCGCTGCTGGATACGCTGAAGATCCATGATAGCGACGGCGAGGCGATCTTCAACCGCTACATGGCGCGCGTGCGCACCATTGACGGCAGGCCGCGTTGATTTTCTATCGCTCAGCCGCTGAAGGACGCGCCGCATGGCAAGCCTAATTGATTAGACAATTTGTCAGACGCTAAGGCAATACCAGATCGCGGCGCCGCTGGGCAAAACGGCCGGCGCTCTTGATCCCGATGCCCAGCGCCGCCCTCTTCACGGCTAAACCATCCTTTGGCGTGCTCTCGCAGCGTGGTAATGTTTGAGGTGAAAAATGCTAATAGGTTATCCAGCGGATGCCGCTTTGCAGGATGTTTGGCAGAACGCAACATGCTACGGCTGCGGACCTGCCAATCGGCGCGGCCTGCACATTAAAAGTTACTGGGATGCAGCCAACGGCGAGGGCTACTGTACCTTCATAGCGCAGCCGTATCACAACGCGGGCTTCGAGAACGTGCTGTACGGCGGATTGGTCGCCTCGCTGTGCGATTGTCACTCGACCTGGACGGCGATTGCCTACACCTACATCCAAGAAGGGCGTCCGTTTGGCGCGCCGCCTGCCATCAGCTACGTGACGGCAAACCTGAATGTGACCTTCCTTGCGCCGACGCCCCTTCTGCAGCCGATCACACTGCGCGCGCGAGTTGAAGAGCTAGTCGGACGCAAGGCGATTGTCTTCTGCTACGTTCACGACGGCACAAGGCGCACGGCTGAGGCGCGCGTGACCGCTGTGCGCATCGCCGCTGATAAATCTGTTGGCTACGCTGAAGGACGCGGCTGAAGCACTAGCTGCGCAGCGCGTTCAAGCGCCGCTGAGGCCGCCTTCAGCCTGAGCTGCTTGCCACGACTGCCTCGCATTGTGTCTCAAGCGCTTCGAGCTGAACAAAGCCCGAGGGCGAGCGCAGGCCGCGCCTTCGCATTGGCGTCCTCGCTTAGTCTATGAGCTTTTTGTGCAATATGCACAACGGTTAGCGTGCGCTTGGAGCGCCGCACTTGATATACTGAAGTTAAATTATTTTAAGTAAGAGAGCCTTTGCTTATGGTTGCTTCACCTGCCCAGACGCCTCAGGGCGGCGAGAATCCGATCGCCTTCGCCGATCAGGTGCGCTCAGAGCGGCTGGCGTTGCTCTGGAAAATAACAGCAAGCATCGTCTTTGTGTTGCTCTGGATACTGCTGGTGATTTCGGCGACTTCAGGCTTGGCGCGCGTCGGCGATCTGTTGATAGCGGGCGCCTTGGTCTTGGCAGGCTGCGCACTCACCTCGTTCTTTCTCAATCGCAATCACTACAAGATAGCTGTGTGGTCTTATGCAGGCGGCTTATACCTCGCCTGCAGCTTGCTGATCTACTCAGAGGTCTCTAGGGCGGGGCAAGCGGCAACGCACTTGGCAGCGCTCGCCTTGCCGTGCGTGGTGCTCGCCGTGACCTTGCTGTTGCCCTTCGGCTGGGCGATGCTCGGCTTGGGCATCGGTATCGCCATTGCGCTGTTCATGCCGAATCTCGGGCAGCCCAGCTTTCAGATCAGCAGCATTCAGCTGGCAGCCGTTCTGCTCATGCTTTTCACAGTCGGCATTGCCGTGCAGTTCACGGCCGAGATGTACAGCATCACAGAATGGTCGCTGCGCAGCTACCAAAAGGAGCGCCAACTCAAGGAGCAGCTCTTCGATACGCAACAAGAGATTCAGCGCAGCTATATGCGTCAAAAAGCGCTCTCAGAGGAGCTGAGAGAAGCCAACAAAGCGCTCGAAGCAGCGCGCGCCGCCGAAGCCGAGGCAAAAAACTTTCGCGGGCAGTTCCTCGCCAACATGAGCCACGAGTTGCGCACGCCGCTCAACGCCATCATCGGCTTCAGCGAGACCATGCTCAACTATCCGATGATGTATCAGAACGTGCCGCTGCCTGAGCCGTATCGCAACGATCTCCAGCTCATCTACAACAGCGGACGCACGCTCCTGCAGCTGATCAACGACATCCTCGACTTGGCGAAAATCGACGCCGGCCGCTTGGATGTCGTCATCGAGAGTGTCCCGCTAGAGCCGATCTTCAACACGGTCAAGGCGACCGCCGCCAGCCTGATCGGCAGCAAGCCAATTGCGCTCATCTTCGATTTGCCGCCTGAAGGCTTGCCCGAAGTCTTAGGCGACCCGTTGCGCATTCAGCAAGTGTTGCTCAATCTGACCAGCAACGCGGTCAAATTCACGCAGCAGGGCAGCATCACCTTCGGCGTTCGGCCGCAGCCGAATGGCGAGGTCTTGTTTTGGGTCGCGGATACAGGCATCGGCATCCCGCTTGAGGATCGCGAGATCATCTTCGAAGAGTTCAGGCAAGGCGCCAGCGGTAGAAGGCAAGGCAGTGCAGGCTCAGGCTTGGGCTTGGCGATCACACGGCACCTGTTGCGCCTGATGCGAGGGCGCATCTGGGTGGAGAGCGAGGTGGGCAAAGGCACCACGTTCTACTTCACGTTGCCCATCGCGCAGCCTGAGGCGCAAACGCAAGCCGACCAAGCGAGTGCATCGTGATATGCGCATTGCATATCTCGAGGACAACGCCGCGAACGTGGCGCTGGTGCAGCGCATCATCAGCATGACGCCTCACTCGCTTGTGGTGTATAGCAGCGGTGAAGAGGCTTGCCCGCATATCATGAATAAAGAATTTGATTTGATCTTCATGGATATCGAGTTGGCAGGCAAGCTCAACGGCATGGAACTAGTGCGCCGCGCCCGCGAGGCCGGCTTGCAAACGCCTATCATCGCCCTGACCGCCTACGCCATGGTCGGCGACCGCGAGCGCTGCCTTGCTGCCGGATGTACGGATTACCTCCCGAAGCCTTTCGGCGTCTCGGATTTCCTGAATATGCTGGCGAAATACAGCACATAGCGTTGCACATAGCGTTAATGACAGGAAAAATGAGTTGTGACCGTCAAGTATGCTATTGTCGCCGACGATGAGTTCGCCAATCGTGAATTCATGGTGCGCCTGATGCAAATGGCAGGCTTCGAGGTACATGGCGCATGGCTGGGCGCGCAGGCGCTCGCCTTTGCCGAAGCGGCGCAGACGCTCACCCTAGCGTTGGTTGACCATCAGCTGCCCGATGCGCGCGGCGTGGAGATCATCCCGAAGCTGCGCGCGATGCACCCTGAAGCCTTGCTGGTCATGGCGACCATGCACGATCATCGCGAGCTGATTGATGAAGCCTTCAGCATCGGCGTGGATATTTTCCTGGTCAAGCCGCACGGCTTCATGGAGCTTTTCCGCCGCCTGCAGGAAGCAGAGGGCAACTACGAGAGCCTGCGTCGCATCATTATGGATCAGTACGGGCCGCGTCCGTATCGCGGCGCCGCCACCAAGCGCGTTATCTCTTAGCGCCCGATCTCAGCCTTGGCGCGGCGCACCTGCTCAATAGCGGCGGCAAAGTCTGCTAGGGTGACTTGCTCAGCGCCGCGCATCGCCGCCTCAGAGGCCGCCAGCAGCACGCAGTTCAAGATATCGCCGCCGCTCAGCCCTGCGCTCAGCGCCGCTAATGCCTCTGGCGTCGCCTCAGCGCTGCGCGGCAACTTGTGCGGCAGGTGATAGCGCCACAGCCGCACCAGCGCCGCCTGATCAGGCAACGTGAACGGCACATGCGCCAGAATGCGCCGCACAACGGCAGGATCGTAGTTGCGCGCCAAGTTGGTGGCGAAGATCACCACGCCTTCGAACAAATCGAGCTGCAAAAGCAACGTTGAGCGCGAGATGTTCACGCCGTAATCCGCCGCTTGCGTGATGTTCGTGACGCGATGGCTGAGGACTGAGTCCGCTTCATCGAAGAACAGCACTGCGTCATGCGCGCGCGCCGCCGCAAACGCGGCGACGATGTTCTTCGGCGTATCGCCGACGTATCGCGACTCCAGTTGCGCGTAATCCACGCGGATGATCGGCTTGCCCAAGTGGTGCGCGATCGCCTCAGCTGCGAAGCTCTTGCCCGTCCCCGACTCGCCATACAAGTTGAGCGCTATGCCGCGCCCTTCGGGATGAATTTCTGCCAAGCCCCACGTTTGGTAGAGCAGCGTGTGATGCTGAATCTGGGCGAGCGCCACGCGCAACGCGCGCTCGGTCTCGGCGCTCAGCACCAGATCGGCGAGGCGGCGGCGCGGCTGCTCAGGCGTGAAGAGCGCCATGCGCTCCGCGATTGCCTCAGCGGGGCGCTCAGGCGGCGCCAGCGGCGTCTCAGGCTTCGTCCGCCCGTCGGACGACCACGCGATAGGTGACATGCGGCTGAGTCCTCTCCACCAATTTCATCGTGCTGAGCGAGAGCTGATATTCAAGCCGCTCGCCGCGCTCAAGGCGCGCGCGCAGATCGGCGGGCAAGTCTTCAGGCGCCACTTCGCGCACTTCCTCGATCTGCAATCGGGGCTCAGCAGGCGCGCCGCCGAAGATCGCGCGCGCTGTCAGCACCACGGCGCGTCGCCCGTTGACGACAGCGCGGTCGAGCAGGACGAGCGCCGATTGCAAGGTCTCCGCCCGCGCGCCAAAGCGCGCCCGCGCGCTATGCAGCACCTCTGAGAGCCAATTCTGCACAGCCGACCAGAAGATCAGCGTCCCCGCTAGCGCAACCCCTACAGCGAGCAACGGCAACATCTGCGATGCCTCTCAGTCTTGCGGCACGTTGTAGCCGAGCGTGACAGGCTGGCGGAAGCGGATCAGATGCTCGCGCACATCGTTCGGAATCTCCTGCCAAGCGATCTCGCGCTCGGCGCGCCAGCGCAGAATTTGCGGCTGCTTGCCATTTTGTTGGCGCGGCGCCATGTACGCTTCCACTTCTAGATATTGCTTGCCGTCGCGCTGCGAGAAGGTCACTTTGGCGTCGATCAGCGTCTCGTAGATCAGGCGGCGCACTACGTGGAGATGCGCGCCCTCGCCGTTCAACACGCGCGCCGCATCTTCCGCGTCGATCTCAGCCCGCGTCTGATGCAGCCACGCCGCAATCCGCTCCGAGACCCATTTATCCACATACGCCTTGAAGACTTCATCGGCGGGCATGACTCTGGCGCGCGCGCTGCGCACGCCCATGCCGAGCAGCTGCATCAAGCTGCGCACGATGAAGTTGATGAAGCTCATCAGGCAACCTTGCGGCTGCCGCTCAGTGGATTGGCCTGCCATGCTCACTCCTTCAACCGCAACTCGATCGCCACCTGCGCCGATTGACGGCGGATGAATTTCTCGCGCACCTCGTCAGGCAGCTCGTGCCAAGGCACCACTTCCGCCTTCTCCATTTGCACAAGCTGACCGTCTGCTTGCCGAAATTCTGCCTGCACCACTTTCTCGTGCAGGCGACCTTCGTTCAGGCGCCGAAACAGGATGCGCGCGCGCACCACACGCTCGCGCAGCAGCGCCAGCGCGCGCTGCACTGCCACCTGCAGCCGATCAGCAGCTGCTAGCAGCAGCAGGAACGCCTCGCGCACGTCCTGGCCAAAAAGCCGACCGAGCCACTCAGCCAGCACCTGATTCGCCCACGCCAATATGCGCTGCCAAAAGGCGACGCTCAGCGTGACCGCGATAGCGGCCGCGACGACAACCCACATGGTCTGATAACTTTCTCACTTGCCTCCATTGCTTGTGATACGCACAGCGGCTGCGCAGGTTGCGCCCCACGCCTGCGCGCCGCTGCGCGGCGTCTTGACGCGGCTTGCTATAATGATATAGCGATGAGACGAGGGAACGCGCCACTCCAAATTTGCCCGATCTGCGAGGCAAGGCAGCCGCTAGAGGCCTTGCGCTGCGATAACTGTGGCGCCGCCTTGCGCGGCTCAGCGGCAGGTTGCGCGGGCGCAGCG
>JAGHYP010000058.1 GCA_017743585.1 Chloroflexota bacterium | reverse complement strand
AGGACATTCGGCGGCGCCTCGGCTGGGCGACCGCGCCTGAGAGCGCCTTCGAGACGCAATTTCAGCAAGGCGCTGACGCATTTTTCCTGCGCGACCGCGACGGTCGCATCATCGGATTGTATGGCGAAGGCGCGCGCTGGCAGCAGCTGCGCTGACTCAATGCGCTAGAGCGGCTAAGACTGCTGTACGCGCGTTCAAGATGCCGCTGCCCTGCACCGCCTCTGGCACGCCGGGGAAAGGGACGGCTGTGGCGCGCAAGATGGCGCGAATTGCGCCTGGGCGCAAGCGCGGATTGGCTTCCAACATCTGCGCGACAACTGAGGTGGCAATCGCCGCCGCGACCGAGGTGCCATCCACATGCTGGTGATGCGCATCAATCAGCTTGTACTTGTCGATGCGCGCTTGCAACGCTGCGAGCTGCGCTTCAGTCTCCAGCGCGCACGGCAGGTTGCCTAATCTCAGATCGGCACAGCCTGCTGCGAGCAGCGCCTCCGCTTCTGAGAGCGTGCGCACTCGCAGCAGCGGCGCTAACCAACGTGCCTCGCGCGCCATGCTGGAATACGGCAAAATTGGCGAGGCGATCCAGCGCGCCGCGGTCAGAATCTCAGGCTTGGCCGCGCCATTGTAGGCAGTGCCGTAATTATGATGATAAGGCCGCCAACAGGTCACATCCGTTGTGTTGCGATCGTCCACGCCGCCGACCGTGAGCGCCTCAGGCGCGCTAGCAGGCGGCAGCAATTGTGCCGCGCCGCTATTGCCTGCCGCGCAGATCGTCAGCACATTTTCATCGTACAAAATACGAATGGCAGTGTGAAGCGGATGATCAGGATCGGCAGACGGGCGATCGCCGCCGATTGGGATGCTGCACAGCCGCACGTTGTAAGCGCGATGGTTTTCGATCAACCACAGCAAGCCGCGCAGGATATCATGCTCTTTGATGTGGCCGTGGAAGTTGCTGACCTTGATCAAGAGCAGCTGCGCCCCGTGCGCTAGGCCGCGATACTTGCCCTGCGAGGTGCACCCGTCGCCACAGGCGATCACGCTCGTCATCTGCCCGTGCCAGCTCATCTCGTGATCGTGAAAAAACTTATCGCCGCTGATGACGCGCCGCGTGACCGCGTCCACATGCGCGATGATCCGCCCGCGCAGGTCGGGGTGCGGATAGAAGCCTGAGTCGAGGAAAGCGATCACCACGCCGCGCCCGCCGAATCCGCTATGCGCGCCAAGCCGCGTCTGAATTGGCAGCACTTCGGGCGGCTCGCCCGTGTGCGGAAAGCTGGCTGTGAAGAGCGGCATGCGAGCGTTTCAGCGCCTCTACAGCCGCACGATGCGCGCGCGACTTGTCAAGCCATTCGCCGCGACAGAGGCTGTGGCATTGCGCGTATCAACTAGCAACCGGCTATTCTCGACGATCCACTGATAGTCATAGGCGGAGTGATCCGTGACAATCACGACGCAATCGGCGCTGCGCAGCCACTCGGCAGTCAGCTCGGCGCTCTGCATCGTCTTCTCATGCTCCAAGCGCAAGCTCGGCACGTATGGATCGTGATAGCTGACCAGCGCGCCGCGCTCGCTGAGCAGCTGGATAATATCCAGCGCCGGCGATTCGCGCACATCGTCCACATCGCGCTTGTAGGCGACGCCTAGCACGGCGATTCGCGCGCCGCGCACAGCCTTCGAGTCATCGTTGAGCGCGTCTGCTACTTTGTTGACTACATAGCGCGGCATGGATGCGTTCAGTTCGCTCGCCAGCTCGATGAAACGCGCCGTGTAGTTGAGCGTTTTGAGCTTCCAACTCAGGTAGAGCGGATCGATTGGGATGCAGTGACCGCCGAGTCCAGGACCTGGGTAAAAGGGCATGAAGCCAAACGGCTTGGTGGCGGCTGCGCTGATGACCTCCCAAACGTCTACGCCCAGCTTATCGCACATCAGCGCCATCTCATTGACCAAGCCGATGTTCACGGCGCGGAAAGTGTTCTCCAGCAGCTTGACCATCTCAGCGGTGCGCGCCGAGCTGACCGGCACAACTTGCTCGGCAACGGTCGCGTAGTAGGCGCAGGCGACCTCACAGCAGGCCTCCGTGAAGCCGCCGACGACTTTCGGCGTGTTTTTGACGCCGTATTGCTTGTTGCCCGGGTCGATGCGCTCAGGCGAGAAGGCGACGAAGACGTCCTCGCCGGGCTGCAAGCCCGCCTGACGCATGCGCGGCACAAGAATCTCTTCAGTGGTGCCGGGATAGGTTGTGCTTTCCAAGACGACCAGCATGCCTTGATGGGCAACGGCAGCTACGGACTCGGTCGCGCTGATCACGTAAGACATATCGGGGTCTTTGGTCTTGCGCAGCGGCGTCGGCACGCAGATGCTGACGATATCGGCTTGGCGCAGTGCCTCGTAATCAGCCGTGGCATACAAGCGCTGCTGGCGGACGACCTCAGCTAACTCGGCGCTCGGCACATCCGTGATGTAGCTCTGCCCGTCGTTGAGCAAGGCGACTTTTCTGGCGTCTAGGTCGAGCCCGATCACTTTGAAACCCGCCTGGGCGAAGGCGACCGCCAAAGGCAAGCCGACATAGCCTAAGCCAACAATGCCGACCACTGCAGAGCGGCCATGAATGCGTCCGAGGAGTTGTTGCTTGTGCATGAGGATAGCCCTTTTCTTGCTCTCAGGCGCCTCGATTATAGCCAGAAGGCGTCTTTTAGCTTCCAACGCCACACAAGTCCTTACAAATGAAGCGCGAGGAGCGCCAGCACCCTCAATTGACGCTCCTCGCGTCTGCAGCGACCCCGACGGGATTCGAACCCGCGCTCTCCGGCTTGACAGGCCGGCGTGTTAACCGCTACACTACGGGGCCATGTCGCTGCGCTATAACGCAAATAACGCCTTTCAACTATAGCAAAGGCGGCGACGCTGCGCAAGGGGCAATTTGCAACCTAAACTAGGCTTCCACGGGCGCGCCTTGCCGACTTCGCAGCTGAGCGGCGCGATCGGCGCAATTGTCTCGTCGCTTCCCGAAATGCAATGCGCACGAAGCGAGAGGCGGCATAGAAGACGAGGCGCTCGCCCTGAAGCTGCAAGCTCACCTAGTGCTGCTGGATATCATGAGCCAATCAGGATAGCTGCGAGCCCTGCATTCGCTTGCGCGCGATCAGGATGACCTGTTGGCGCTCAAAGCTGGCGTCGCCGCTGCCGTCTTCGGAGTAGCTTGGCTTGAGGAAGGCGCGGACGGCTTGCGGCGCTTGGTGTAGCAAGACGCGCAAGCGCAAGAGCGTCTCGGCGCTGAGCCGCGCGCCATGACCGCAGTACAAGCTTAGGCGCTCGGCCGACGTCTCATGATGCACTGGCTCTAGCGCGGCGGCGCTCAGCATCTTTTTCCAATCTGCCAAGCTGAACTGCTGGACGTGACTCGGGTCGCGCAAGCGCTCGAAGGCGTTCACGTAGCGCGCCGCAGCGGGCGCAGCGGGCGCGAGCGGCTCGAGCAAGGCCAGCTTGCCCGCAGGCGATAAAACGCGAGCGCACTCGCTCAAAAAGCGCGGCACATCAGCAAGGCGGCGCGCTACATCGCGCACGACGATCAGCGTCAAGCGCCGCGCGCCGAAAGGCAAGTGACTCATCTCAAAGCGCGCGCAATGCGTCGCGATGTGCCGCGCGCGCTCATCAGCGCTTATGACTTGCGCGCCATGCTGCGCCAATATTCGCGCCATGCGGCCGCCATCCGCCGCGATGCTGAGCGCTTGCGCGCCCGCCAAAGGCTGCAGATGCTCTAACAAGCGCCTCAGCGCGTCTTCATCGCCATGTTGAGCGCTATTCTGTGCCGAGACGAACATCTGCAAATGAAAAAGGCGGGAAGTTTTCCCGCCTAGATGCTTGTGAGTGCGCGCTCACTCGCGGTTGGAGAAGACGCGCAGCAAGTACAGGAACAGGTTCACGAAGTCGAGGAACAGGTGGAACGCGCCGATCAGAGCGATGCGCTGCGCTCCAGTCTGGTCGCCTGTCTCGGCAATTGCTGCGGCGTTGTTCTTGATCCACTGCGTATCGTAGGCAGTCAGGCCTGCGAAGATCAGCACGCCAGCGTAGGTGATGACCCACGTGACAGCAGGGCTGCGCAGGAAGATGTTGACGATGCTGGCGATGAGCAAGCCGATGAGCGCCATGATGAAGATGCTGCCGAAACGCGACAGATCGATCTTGGTGGTGTAGCCCAAGAAGCTCATCACGCCGAACATGCCCGCCGTGGCGATGAACGCCGCCATGATATCGCCGATTCGGTAGGCGAGCAGGATGCCGCCGAGCATGTAGCCGAACAGCGCTGTGAACAGGAAGTAGAAAGCAGCGCCTACCGTTGTGTTAGCGCGCATGATGATCGGCTGCAGCGCAAAGCCAAGGATGAAGTAGGCGATCAGCGCGCCGATAGATAGCACAGGATTCAGCAGCGGCGAGCTAGCGATGGCGCGCTCGAGCTGTATCAGTTCCGTGATAGTTGCATCGCCGCTCAGATAGACGTTCAGCAGACCGCGCACGGGCGCGCCCAGAACGAACGCAATGCCGAAGGCGACTAACAAGCCCGCCATCAGCCACAGGTAGACCTGACGCATGATGTTACTCATGCTCAGCCCGATCGGTAGCGGGCGGCTCTCAATCTCCGCACTCGAGAAGAAGCCCATACGAACCTCCGTTTTCGTCTCTCTAAGTCTGCACTTAGCCGTTTTCCGCGCCAGACTAATCTCGATTATAGTCTAGATCGAGGGCCTAGACAAGCGCTCTGCGTAAGAAACACGCAAAATCGGGGATTTTGCCGGCGCATACGCCCCGGCTATTGTGAATGCACAGGCAGCCTTCGCCCTTGGTAGCCACGAGGCGCTAGAAGGCTGCCTTGCGCCGCTCGGGAGCGACAAGAGCGGGTCGCCTTTGCTCTTGCCCGCGATGTCACTTGTCGTTCAGCGCCGCCACGCCGGGCAGGATTCGCCCTTCCAACAGCTCCAAGCTAGCGCCGCCGCCCGTGCTGACGTGCGTCATGCGCCCGGCGAGCCCTGCCTGCTGCACTGCTGCCGCCGAATCGCCCCCGCCAACGATGGTGATCACGCCTCGCTCAGTCAGCTCTGCCAGCGTCTTGGCAATGGCATTCGTGCCTTTGGCAAAGCTCGGCATCTCGAAGACCCCCATCGGCCCGTTCCAGACCGCTGTGCGCGCCTCGCTGAGCAGCGCGGCATAGCGCGCGATCGTCTCAGGGCCGATGTCCAGAATCCGCCACCCCTCAGGCGTATCCTGATCGGCGCGGATGACCTGCGTGTTGGCGTCATCTCTGAAAGCGTCGGCGATCACGAAGTCAATCGGCAGCACCAGCTTCTCGCCGCCTTTGCTCAGCAGCGCGCGCGCCGTCTCCCACCAGCGAGGCGCCTGTGGCGCGCCCTTGAGCGCGCAAGAAAGTGTTCGCCATGCCGCCGCCGATCAAGACCTTATCCGCCTTCGCCAAGAGCGCCTCGATCACCTTGATCTTATCGCTGACCTTCGCGCCGCCTAGAATGGCGATCAGCGGGCGGACGGGTGAGTCGAGCGCGCTGGCGAGGTAAGTCAGCTCCTTTTCCATCAACAGACCTGCCACGGCGGGCATCAGTCTGGCGACTGCCTCTGTGCTGCTGTGCGCACGATGCGCTGAGCCAAAGGCATCGTTGACGTACACATCGCCGAACTTGGCGAATTGCGCCGCCAGCTCAGGGCTGTTTTGCGTCTCCCCAGGGTAGAAGCGCGTGTTTTCCAGCAAGACCACGCTGCCCGCAGGCAGGCTGTTGACGTGCGCCACCGCTTCGTCGCTCAACGGATTCTCGACGAAGGTGACTGCGCGGCCCAAATGCGCTTCAAGCGCGGCGGCCACAGGGCGCAATGAGTACTTCGGATCAGGCACACCATCTTTCGGCCTGCCCAAGTGAGACATCAACACAACGCTCTTCGGCTCTTGGTCAAGGATAGCGCGCAGGGTCGGCAAAGCGGCAGTGATGCGCGTCTCATCAGTGATGACGCCGTTCTCAATCGGCACATTGAAGTCCACGCGCACCAAGACGCGCTTGCCGCGCAAGTCCACGTCGCGGATTGTCTTCTTGTTCATGTGCAAACGCTCCTATGTTGTTTGAAAAATAGGCGGAACGGCCGTCCCGCCTGCGCGAAAGGCTGAGAAGTTTAGAGTTTGCTGCCCATCAGCATTATCAGATCGGCGCAGCGCATAGAATAGCCCCACTCGTTATCGTACCACGCCATCACCTTGACCATTGTATCGCTCATGACCTGTGTCAGTTCAGCGTCTATGATGCTGCTGTGCGGATTGCCCTTGTAGTCCATTGAGACAAGCGGCTGGTGCGAGACCGCCAGAATGCCTTTCATGCGCCCGTTGGCGGCTTCCTCAAAGGCAGCGATCAAGCCTTCGCGCGTGGCAGGGCGCTCAACTTCCGCCACAAAGTCCACCAGCGAGACGGTCGGCGTCGGCACGCGCAGCGCCATGCCGTCGAACTTGCCTTTCAGCTCAGGGATGACCAGCGCCACGGCTTTTGCTGCGCCCGTTGTGGTCGGGATGATGCTCAGGTTCGCCGCGCGCGCACGGCGCAGGTCTTTGTGCGGCAGGTCGAGAATTTGTTGGTCATTGGTGTAGCTGTGGACGGTCGTCATCAAGGCGCGGCGAATGCCGTAGGTCTCGTGGACGACTTTGGCGGCTGGCGCGAGGCAGTTCGTGGTGCAAGAGGCGTTCGAGACGATGTGATGATTGGCAGGATCGTACTTGTCATCGTTGACGCCGATGCAAATCGTGATATCCTCGCCTTTGGCGGGCGCGCTGATGATGACCTTCTTGGCGCCGCTGTTCAAGTGTGCGCGCGCTTTATCCGCCTCTGTGAAGCGACCTGTGCTTTCCAGCACAATGGACACGCCCAGATCGCCCCACGGAATGGCGGCAGGGTCTTTTTCGGCAAACGCCTTGATCGGATTGCCATCAACGATCAGCGCGCCATCTTTGACCTCAACCGTGCCGCGATAGCTGCCATAGTTGCTATCGTAGCGGAACAAGTGCGCCATTGTGTGCAGGTCGCCCAAATCGTTGAAGGCAACCACCTCAATCTCATTCGGATATTTCTCTCGGATAGCGCGCAATACCTGACGGCCAATGCGCCCGAATCCGTTAATCCCGACACGAATCTTGCTCATGTGCGTTGATTCCTTCCACTTCAACTATCCAATTGCCTGCGAAAGCGGCTTGAATGTACCGCTTCTGGCGTGGCGCGGCAAGTGACATTCATCACAAGGTGGCTGAATCAGGCTGTGGACGCGCTCAGTTCGGCGAGAACGGGCTGGTATCGTCGCGCCAGCGCGATCCGTTCTCGACAATGTGCTTGAGGAAGAGCGCCTCGCGCCGCAGCATTTCGTACTCAACGCTGAGCAGCTCGGGCAGCGTGGCGATCTCCAACAGGCGCTGTTTGTCGCGCGGCGGCACGTTTAGGATGATCGCGGTCAGGTAGGCGAGCATCTCAGGATCGTCGGGCAGCCGGTCGATCTTGGAATCTACCTCGCCCAGCGAGGCGAAGAAGCCCAGATAGCGCTTGATGAGCGGCGTCAGGCGATTGACCAGCAGCGGAATGCGCGCATCGCCTCGCCCGGCGATAGGATAATCTTCCACAATGCCGCTCAGATACGGATGACGGTTGTGTGTGCTGAGGATGCGAAAGCGCCTCTGACCGATGGAAGCGATGTTCATCTCGCCATCAGCAAGTGGCTTAATGTGCGTGATGTGCGCTGTTGTGCCGACTGTGTAAATCGAGACGTTTGGGCTGACTTCGCTGCCTTCGCTGATCAGCACCACGCCGAACGGGCGCGCTTCGCGGAGGCACTCGCTGATCATCAGCTTGTAGCGCGGCTCGAAGATGTGCAGGTAGAGCGGCATCCCCGGAAACAAGACCGTGTTCAGGGGAAAAAGCGGCAGCTCACGAGTGTGGCTCACGGGCAGCCTTCCGATCCTAAGCTATCGCACAGCGCGCACCAACTTGCACGAAAATTCTTGCACGAAAATTATTGCAGCAAGTCACGTCTCATCAGCAAGTTATCGCAAAACGTCTTTCATCTGCCCAAAAATGATCCGCCCAAGGGCGAGCGCCGCGCGCGCAAGATCAGCCAAAGGCAAGCTGCACCATGCGCTCCGACGCCGAGCGTGAACAAGAAAACGCCCGCGCCGAGCGGCGTTGGAATCTTCAAACGCGCTAACGCCTCTAAGGCGCTGCGCAGCCCTAGCACAGCGCTCACCGCGCCGATCAGCGCCAAGCAGAGCGATAGCCACAGCCACTTTTGCCCCGCCTTGCCGCGCCTTGCTGCGGCGCTGATGAACAACACGCCGCTCACTGCCACAGAGCACAGCGCCGCCAATTGCTGATAGTTCGGATCGCCCGTCTCGCCGCGGAAAAAGGCGATCGGCGGGCGCAAACTGATCGCTAGCGCCAAACCGATCGCGCTCATCGCAGCGCGCGCGGCAAGGCGTTGCGCAAGCGCGCCGCGCAGCGCGAACAGCCACGCTAGGCACACCAACGCAGCGCGCAAGGCGAATGGTGCGCTCAACGGCGGCTCAGCGTAGCGCACAGCAGGTATGATGCCGACCCATTCCGCCAGATCGAAGGCGTTGGCGCTCAGCGCCGCCGCGCGATTGTTGATCCACGTCACATAGTAGCCGATCAGCGCGCTGAATAGCGTCGCGTTCAGCAGCAGCGCGCTCATTTACGCCGCCCGTCTTGGCGCGCTTGTAAGATCGCCTGCGCCTGCCGGCGGATCTCCTCGTCTTCTGCTTGCTGCTGCTGCGAGTAGCGCACCATGAACTCGCTGCGTCGCTGGCGCAAGGCGAGCGCCGCCACCGCCTGCACGTCCCGGACATCGGCTTGCAAGCGACCGTCTGCCGCTGCGTGCGCGCGCGCCGCCTCGAAGAGCGTGAACTCGGCCCGATGCGAATCGATATCCAACACGCGCACAAGCTCCAAGCCGAGATCGAGCGCCTGCTCGCTCAGCGTGACTTCTTTCAGCAACGCGCGCGCTTGTTCGATCTCAGCGCGCGCCTCGGCTGTGGCGGCTGCCCACTGGCGCAGAAACGCTCTTGGATTGGCGCGATACGCGCTGACGCGCCGATAGATTTCCAGCCGCTCTTCGCGCGTCATCAAGCCGCGCACCACCACGCGCAGGCCGAAGCGATCCATCAGCTGCGGGCGCAAATTGCCTTCCTCAGGGTTCATCGAGCCGATCAGCACGAAGCGCGAGCGATACGTGCCGACCATTGGGCCGCGCCGCACGGTATAGCTGCCGGCAGCCGCCGCGTCCAGAATCGCATCCACGATGGCGTCGTCCAGCAAATTGACTTCATCCACGTATAGGATGTTCTGATCGGCGCGCGCGAGGATGCCGCGCTCAAGGCGCACGCGCTGCTGCTGCAGGGCGACTCGCTCGTTGATGCCGCCGACCACGTCTTCAAGCCGCGCGTTGAGCGGCAACTCGATCATCCTGACCGCTGTCCAGCGCGTGATAGGCTCGCCGTGCTTCAGTTTTGCGGCGCAGCTCGGGCAAACTGCTCCCTCGCCGCCGCGCTCATAATCTTCGGGCAGGCAGCCTTCCTCGCAAGCGCTGACCTCGACTTCGGGCAATAGATCGCTCAGGCTGCGCACGGCCGTTGTCTTGCCCGTGCCGCGCGGCCCAATCAGCAAGACGCCGCCGACATTCGGATTGATAACTGCCAAGAGCAAGGCGATCCGCATCTCGGTCTGCCCGACGAGCGCCAAGAACGGGAAAGGCATGTGCTCTGCCAAGCCCAAGTCTATCTCGGCGGCCTTGGCGACCAGCGTAGGCGTGCTGAGTGGGCTCAAGATTCGCAGCAAGGCCGAGGGCATGTACCCCTCGGGCGCCCGATCTGGATCGATAACTGGGGAAGAATCGCCCATTGGCAGGCTCAGTCGCTCTCAGCTGATGCGCGGACGGACGCAGCGGCGCGGCGGCGCTTGCGCTCGGCCTGGCGCGCGGCGCCTTCGGCAAGCCGGGCGCGCTCTTCTTCAGTGGTGGCGATCAGCGGCGGCACGCGCTTCGGCCGCCCCGACTCATCCAGCGCGACGTAGACCAAATAAGCAGTATTGGTGTGCTTGCGCTCGCCGGTGATCGGATTTTCGGCGATCACTTCAACCCGCGCTTCCATTGACGTGTTGCCGACGTAGGTCAGCTCTGCCGAGACAGTCAGCAAAGCGCCGATGCGGATCGGCTCGGTGAAGGTCATCGAGTCCATGGCGACCGTGACCACAGCTGTCCGCGCGTGGCGCATGGCGGCGAGCGCGCCCGCTTCGTCCACCAACTTCATGATCTCGCCGCCATGCACGTTGCCGAGCGCATTGGCGTGCTCAGGGCGCATGAACTGCACCAATTGCACGCGCGATTCGGCGACTGTGCGTCCTGCGATGGCTGTATCGCTCATCCGCCAATATCCTTACGGCGCTCGCTGACGCGCTTGAAGATATCCGGGTCTTCTTCTAGCACGTCTACGATGTCGTAGGTGATATCGCCGTTTTGAGGCGGGAGCGGCGCGCGGGCGGGCAAATCGGCGGGGCGCACGTTCGGCCTGGGCGGCGGGTTCGGGTGCAGAGGACGCGGCTTGGCAGCGCGCTTGCGCAAGATGCGCCCATCTTTCGAGAGCTCGCCGACCCACTCGCCGTCGCGCGTGTAGACGCTTGTGCCTTCCAAGAAGCCGATGTACTCGCCGCGCGTATCGAAGAGACGCCCTTCAACAGCGGTTGCTTGCCAATCGCCGCTGGTGGTGTAGATGAAAATCGGCTTAGCTGGTTTCCCAGTCATGCGCACAACCTTTCTGATGCATTTTGCACGAAGATTATAGCGCATCTCGACACGATATCGTGCGGCGACGCTGCCTGAAAGAGCAGCCCTATCGCCGTTTGCGAGCGCTTGCGCGCCCTTGATTTCGTCTTCGGAAGATAATACCGCTGCTGCGCCGCGCGGCGCTTGCAATAGCTACGTCCTTTTGGCAAGGCAGCTTGTCTTGAAAGGCTGCTCTGCGGTACAATAGCGGTAGGTCGGCTTGTCGCGGCGGGGGTAGCCAATGCCAAAGATCAGTCTGAAAGATTATTTGCAGGATATCTCGACTTTGCTCGCCGATGAGGCGCGCGACGAGGCAATTGGGCACTGCAAACATATCCTAGAGACCTTCCCAAAGCACCTTCAGACGTATCGCCTGCTCGGTCAAGCGCTCTTCGAGCGCGGCCAGCTCGCCAGCGCCATTGACGTTTTCAAGCGCACCCTCGCCGCCGTGCCAGATGACCGCGACGCACATCTCTACCTATGCGAAATTTACGCCAGCGAGCAAAACTACGACGCCGCCATCTTTCACCTAGAGCGAGTCTGGGAGCAAGCGCCCGAAGATGCTGACATCCAAGATGAGCTGAAGAATCTGATCGCCAAGCGCGATGGTGAAGCGCTGCCTGTATTGTCCCTGACCGCGCCTGCGCTCGCACGCCGCTACTTCAAGGGCAAGCTCTATCCTGAAGCCGCTGCTGAGCTGCGAGCTATCCTGGACCGCCAGCCTGAGCGCCATGACTTGCGCGGCTTACTGGCGCAGACGCTCTGGCTCGACAATCGCCGTGAAGAAGCGACCGAAGTCGCACTGCAGTTGTTGTCGGTCCTGCCCGATCACTTGATTGCCAATCGCATCATGGCAGAGCTATGGCTGCAGATGCGGCGCCCCTCTGATGCACAGCCGTTTGTGCATCGCCTGCAGGCGCTCGACCCGTATTTGGCGCTGTCTCTTATACACATCT